>NZ_JAUSUQ010000001.1:300000-557242 GCF_030814135.1 Caldalkalibacillus uzonensis
AAACTCATCGTCATCCTCCTGTTCGAAAGAAGCATGTGGTTCCAAAAGCACGTGGCACTGAAACGTCTTGCTTTAGATAGCGGAAGTATTCAGGTGGGAGGGCCCCTAGGCGGTTACCATCTGTTTTTGTTCTTCCAACTTCACTGAAACCAGTTTGGAAACCCCAGATTCCTGCATGGTAATGCCGTACAAGACGTCAGCCCCTTCCATCGTCCCTTTACGGTGGGTAATGACAATAAACTGGGTTTGCTGGGAGAATTCCCTTAAATACTGGGCAAAACGATAAACGTTGGCTTCATCCAAAGCCGCTTCCACTTCATCCAGCACGCAGAAAGGAACCGGCTTGACCCGCAGAATGGCAAACAACAGGGCAATGGCGGTTAAAGCCCGTTCTCCACCGGATAAAAGGCTGAGGTGTTGCAGTTTTTTCCCCGGGGGCTGGGCCACAATATCAACCCCGGTGGAAAGCAAATCCTCAGGATTGGTCAGAATCAGGTCGGCCCGTCCTCCGCCAAATAACTGTTGAAAAACCTGCAAGAAATGTTCCCGTGTCTGTTTAAAAGTCGCTTCAAACCGCCTGCTCATTTCCCCATCCATTTCCTCAATCACGCCATACAACGTGTCCTTGGCCTGCAGTAAATCAACCTCCTGCTTTTTGAGGAAGGAATGCCGTTCTGAGAGGCGCTCATACTCCTCTATAGCGCCCAAGTTCACTGTTCCCAGTCTCTGAATCTCCCCCTTTAGGTGATCTACTTCTTGTTTCACTTGCTGATAGTCAGCCTGCAAGGCATATTGTTCTTTGGCCAATTCATAACTTAACTCATATTCTTCCCGTAAAATGGTGAAATAGTTTTCCAGTTCCACATCCAGCCGGTTGGCCTTCACTTCCAGACGGTGAATGCCAGCTTCCGTCTGCTTTAAAACTTTACGCAGCTCCCTGATTTCAATTTCAAGCTCTTCTAAAGCTTGCTGCTTTTCTTTGCGTTTCTGACGGCATGACTCAATTTGTTGGTTTAAAGTTTCTTTCTCTTCCTTTTTGGCCTTAACCAGCTGCTCCAGTTCGTCTTCCTTAGTATGCTGGGCCCCAAGATTGCCTTCCAGCTGCAGCAGATTGTCCTGGACCAAAGCCAGTTCATCTTCTACTTCTTGTTTAGCCACAGCGAGACGCTGGACATGGCGCAACAGCCCTTCATATTCTTGCTGTTTGCCGGCCAACTGTACCTTTAAACGGGTCAATTCCTCGTTTGTTGCCGCTTTGGTTTGTTCATTCTCCTTCTTGAGCTGTTCCAGCTTTTTGATTTCCACCTCTATGGAGTTGGATTGTTCCTGGTGATCACTCAATTTACGGGCTGTCTGTTGTTTCTGCGCTTTGGCTTCACTCAGCTGGCGCTGATACTCGGCACTTTCCTGGTCATACAGCTCCAATTTTTCATCCAGCCGCTTTTTCTGAAATTCCAGCTGGGCGAGAGTCTCCTTATACTGTTGCTCTTCCTCCTTCAGTTGTTCCCCTTCCTGCTGCACAGCTTCAAGCTGAGCGTCGATCTCTTGCAGTTTTTTGTAGGTGTTATCCAGGTGTTGTTTTTCCTGCTGTAAGGTTTGTTTCAACTTGTTAATCGTCTCTTCCAGTGTCTCAATTTCCCTTTCCCGGCCTATGAGGTTACTTTTATTTTTTTTCACACTGCCCCCTGTCATGGAACCGCCAGGATTGACGATGTCACCGTCCAGGGTGACCAACCGGTAACGGTACTCCAGCCGATTGGCCAGCTCATTAGCTTCTTTTAATGTACCGGTGACGATCACCTGTCCAAGCAGGTAATCAATGACAGACCGGTATGTGTCATCCACTGTAATCAGTTCATTGGCCAAGCCGATGACCCCTTGGCCTTGTTCAACCACTTGGCGGTGATGGCGGGGCATCAAACGCCCTTGAATCACACTGCGGGGTAAAAACGTGGCTCGTCCCAGTTGGTGCTTTTTTAAGTAGGCAATAGCTTCCCGGGCGCTGGCTTCATCCCGAACCACAATGTGCTGCAGAGCGGCACCCAAAGCGGCTTCAATGGCCAGCTCATAGTTCTTGGGAACCGTAATCAGCTCCGCCACCGCTCCGTCAATGCCTGACAAACGGGTGTCCCTTGCTTTCAGAATCTCTTTAACCCCTTGAAAATAGCCGCTGAAATCTTCTTTTAGCTCATGGAGAAATTGCTTACGGGCTTGAAGCTGCTCCAGACGGGAAAGCTGCCCGCGGTACACTTCTTCCTCCTCTTTCAGCTTGTCCTGTAAATCTTTTTTATTGGTCTGTAAGGCTTGATACCGTTCTCTCAGCTGTTCAAGTTTATTTTGGACGGCCTGGCGCTGGTCCTCTTTCTCCTGGAAAGCCTCGTACAATGCTTCCCGCTCATTCAGGTCACGTTTGTTTTCCTCTTCCAAACGTCTCAGGCGCTGCTGGTATTGCTCAATGGTACGTTCCAGATGGCGGTATTCGTTTTTGAGCGAGGCATGCTCATTTAAATGCTGAATATAATCCCCTTTCAGTTGTTCCAGACGCTCTTCCACATGTTCAGCCAGCTGGTGAACTTGCTCCTCCTGCTCCCGCACCTTTTCTTCCAGTGCCTGAACTTCCTTTTCCAGTAGCCCCAGCTTTTCCTTTTCTCTCTCCCATTCACTAGCGCTCTCTTGCTGACGTTTTTTAAGCTGTTTCATTTTATCTAAGATATCCTGCTTGTTGGAAGAGAAGTTTTTCTTCCGTTCCCTGAGCACTTCCCTTTGAGCCTCCAGCTTTTCCACATCCTCTGTCACGGTGAGCAAGAGTTGCTGCAGCTTGTCCAGATCAGCTTCCGTTTGATTCAGTTCCCACTTCAGTTGCTCAAACACCGCTTCCTGCTGGTTCACTTGGGCCGTATGGACTTGTTCATCGGCCTTGAGGGCTTCAAGTTGTTTATTTGCCTCTTCCCATTCTTGATACAAGGTTTCGATTAAGTAGACATAGCAGGCAATTTCCTTTTCAGTCAGCTCACTCTTCAAGGTTTTGTATTTGCTGGCTTTAGCCGCTTGTTCCTCCAGAGGGCCTAGTTGGTCTTCCACTTCAGCAATAATGTCCTGGATGCGGGTTAAATTGGCTTCTGTTTCTTCCAGTTTTCGTTCTGCTTCCTTTTTGCGGTTTTTATATTTCACCACACCGGCCGCTTCTTCAAAAATGCCGCGGCGGTCCTCGGCTTTGGTGCTTAATATTTCTTCAATCCGGCCCTGCCCGATAATGGAATAGGCTTCCTTGCCCAAGCCGGTATCCATAAACAGCTCAGTGATATCCTTCAAACGGCAGGGCTGTTTATTGATAAGGTATTCACTTTCACCGGAACGGTAAACCCGGCGGGTGACCGTCACTTCAGAATAGTCAATATCCAGACTGTGGTCCGTATTGTCCAGGGTGAGGGAAACCTCCGCATAGTTGATCGGTTTGCGGGTGTCACTTCCGGCAAAAATAATATCTTCCATTTTGGAACCTCGCAGCGTTTTGGCCGACTGTTCCCCCAAAACCCAGCGTACGGCATCGGAAACATTGCTTTTCCCACTGCCGTTGGGACCGACCACGGCGGTGATCCCAGGCACGAATTCTAATTCGGTCCGGTCGGCAAAAGATTTAAACCCGTATAATTCCAAACGTTTGAGGTACATGGGCTGACCTCCTTTACATAACATAAAAGCGGAAAAAAGAAGCGTCAAACACATTTTAACGCTTCTTTCACTGAAAACAAACACCTAATTTTTTTAAGGCCTGCTCGGCCGCACGCTGTTCAGCCTCTTTTTTAGACCGGCCTGTGCCCATGCCCAGATCTTTGCCGCTTAAACAAACCTTGGCCACAAATTCACGGTTGTGGGCCGGTCCCTTTTCACTGACAATCTGGTAAGTGAGCTCACCCAAGTTATCGTGTTGAACATACTCCTGCAGCTGGCTCTTGTAATCCACAATTTTAAAGAACGCGCCAGCATCAATTTTTGGGTAGACATATTTGGCCAAAAAGGCGTCCACTGCCTCAAGGCCCTGGTCCAGGTACAAGGCGCCAACAAAGGCTTCAAACACATCGGCCAGCAGGGCGGGACGCTCCCGCCCTCCCGCCATCTCTTCGCCTCTGCCCAGGCGGACCAGTTTACTGAACTCGAGCTCATTGGCCAGTTGGACCAAAGAAGGCTCACAAACAATGGCCGCCCGCAGTTTGGTCATTTCCCCTTCGCTCATCGTCTGATAGTGGGTGTACAAATACTGGGAAACGGTCAGTTCCAATACCGCATCCCCCAAAAACTCCAGTCGCTCATTATCCTTGTATGCTTTGTTTTTATGTTCATTGACGTAAGAAGAGTGAGTAAAGGCTTGCACCAACAGTGTCTCATCCTGAAACGCAATCCCGATTCGCTTTTGGAACGCTTCAAATTGTTCTTTTTTCGCCATACCTTTCCCTCACTGCTCAGGCTTCGTATTGCTTGAGAATGATGGTGGCGTTGTGTCCACCAAATCCTAAAGAATTGGAAAGGGCCACATTCACCTTGCTTTGGCGTGCTTCATTGGGCACATAATCCAGATCACAATCCGGATCAGGTGTTTCATAGTTAATCGTCGGAGGCAAAATTTGATCTCTGATTGCTAGAGCAGTTACAATTGCTTCCACGCCGCCGGCAGCACCCAGTAAGTGACCGGTCATCGATTTGCTGGAACTGACTGCCAGCTTGTAAGCATGCTCACCAAAGACCGTTTTGATAGCAATAGTTTCAAACTTATCGTTATAAGGTGTAGAGGTGCCATGGGCATTAATGTAGTCCACCTCTTCCGGATTGAGCCGGGCATCTTTCAAGGCCATGGCCATGGCCCGTGCGGCACCTTCTCCTTCAGGTGCCGGGCTGGTAATATGGTAGGCATCTCCCGTCATGCCATAGCCCACCACTTCAGCGATAATGGAAGCACCCCGTTTTAGGGCGTGATCAAGAGATTCTAGAATAACAATCCCGGCCCCTTCTCCCATCACAAAACCGTCCCTGTCTTTATCAAATGGCCGACTTGCTTTTTCCGGTTCGTCATTACGGGTAGACAGCGCCTTGTTAGCATTAAAACCAGCAAAAGCAAGTGGGGTGATGGTGGCTTCTGTACCTCCTGCTATCATCACTTCGGCCTGGCCGCGGCGAATAATGTTGAATGCATCTCCAACGGCGTGGGTCCCCGTGGCGCAGGCGCTCATGGAGGCGCTGTTCGGGCCTTTGGCTCCTGTTTCGATAGAAATTACACCGGAAGCCATATTGGCAATCATCATGGGGATAAAAAACGGGCTGACCCTTTTCGGTCCCTTGTTCAGCATCACTTTATGCTGCTCTTCCCATGTCTTTAATCCGCCGATGCCGGATCCCACATAGACACCCACATCATGAGCGTTCTCTTCCGTAATCGTGAGCTCAGCATGTTTTAAAGCCAGCTTGGCAGCGGCAACACCAAACTGAACAAAACGGTCCGTCCGCTTAATATCCCGGCGGTCCATATAATCCTCAGGGTTAAAATCTTTCACTTCGGCCGCAATTTTAGTGGCATGTTCGCTGGCGTCAAAAGATTCAATTTTGGAAACGCCGGATTTCCCTTTTACGATATTATCCCAAAAACTGTTAATATCTTGACCAAGGGAGGTGATCACACCACACCCGGTGATCACTACACGTCGATTCATTTTATTTTCACCTCTATATCAACAGGGTCAAACTGTTCCGTGCGTAATGAAAGGGAAGTCCCGTTGTAGAACGGGACTTATCATCACATCAGCCGGTTCAGCTTTTACAGTTGTGACTCTATGTAGGCGACAGCTTCTCCCACAGTGGTGATTTTCTCTGCATCCTCATCGGAGATTTCCATGTCAAATTCATCTTCCAATTCCATCACCAATTCAACCACATCAAGAGAATCTGCGCCTAAGTCATCCTTGAAGGAAGCTTCAGGCGTAACCTGAGACTCATCCACTTCCAAACGGTCAACAATAATTTTTTTCACCCGTTCAAATGTGTCTGCCATCTTCTCTCACCTCCTCTCAAGGGTTTGCCCCAGGTGATTATATCATATCAAAGCTGGCTATGTGTGTCGAAAATTACATGACCATGCCGCCATCTACATGGATCGTCTGGCCTGTGATATAGGCCGCATCATCAGAGGCCAGAAACTTGACGACACGGGCAATGTCATCGGGGTCTCCCAAGCGTCCGAGGGGAATTTGGGTTAAGAGCTGCTCTTTAATCTCTTCACCCAGGACATCAGTCATATCAGTCTGGATAAAACCAGGAGCAACGGCATTGACCGTAATTCCCCTGGCCGCCAGTTCCCGGGCCGTTGTTTTGGTCAGGCCAATTACTCCAGCCTTGGCCGCCACATAATTGGCCTGGCCGGCGTTGCCCATCACACCTACAACGGAAGAGATGTTAATAATCCGCCCCGACTTCTGCTTCATCATTTGCCGGGTGACAGCCTTGGTGCAGTTAAACACGCCTTTTAAGTTGACATTGATGACGGCATCCCATTCTTCTTCTTTCATGCGCATCAGCAAATTGTCCCGGGTAATGCCGGCGTTATTGACCAGAATATCCAGCCGGCCAAAGGTTTCAATCACTTGTTTGACCATATCGTTGACGGCCGCTTGCTCAGCCACGTTGGCTTTGACCGCGATGGCCTTTTGTCCCAGATGTTCCACTTCCTGAACCAGTTGGCTCGCCGCCTGCTCACTGCCGGCATAATTGATGGCCACATCAGCTCCTGCCTTGGCCAAAGCCAGGACTATAGCCCGGCCAATCCCCCTGGCACCGCCTGTCACCAGTGCGACTTTACCAGACAAACTCACTTGATCACCTCCAATGTTTGCTTCAAGGAAACTTCATCATACACGGAGCAAACCGAAACATCACGGCTCGTTTTCTTAATTAAACCAGCCAAAACCTGCCCTGGTCCAATTTCTACAAAGGTGTCCACACCGGCCTCAATCATCCATCTCACAGAGTCTTCCCATAATACGGGAGAAAATACCTGTTCGATCAAGGCATGTTCGATCTCCTCGGCCAGCATAACCGGTCTTGCTTCCACATTGGTCACCACCGGCACTTTAGCATTGTGAATAGTTACCTTCTCCAGCGCATGGGCCAGCCGGCTGGCAGCAGGTTTCATCAAGTCAGAGTGAAAGGGACCGCTCACCTCCAGGGGAATGACACGTCTGGCCTTTTTCTGCTCTTTAATCAGCTGTGAAGCTTTCTCCACGCCCTCTTTGGTGCCTGAGATCACGACTTGGCCAGGACTGTTCAGGTTAGCCAGCTGGACCGCATCTCCTTCCAAGCTGATCTCCTCACAAATACGCTGCACTTCGTCCCTGTCCCCGCCAATCACGGCAGCCATGGCTCCTTGTCCTGCCGGAACAGCTTCGTCCATAAATTTACCCCTCTTGTGAACAGTGGTCACAGCATCTGCGAATGACAACGCCTCCGCTGCAACCAGAGCGGAATACTCGCCCAAACTGTGGCCGGCCACATAATCTGGACGGGGGGCTTCTGTTTTTAAGACCTCATACAGGGCTATGCTGGTCGTTAAAATGGCAGGCTGGGTATGGTATGTAAGACGGAGTTCTTCTTCAGGCCCTTCAAAACACAACGTTGAAAGCGAGTAACCCAAACTTTCATCAGCCAAGGCAAAGATGTTCCTAGCCGCTTCATATTGTTCAGCCAATGTTTTGCCCATACCTACATATTGTGCCCCTTGCCCGGGGAACACAAAGGCGATTTTACCCACAACTGAATCCCCTTTCTCTGTATCTTTCAATTGGATAGCCCTTTTAACACAATTAAACGTGATGAAGATCATTGCAATATGATATTCACTTACATATTCCAGCGCATCACGCTGCCTCCCCAGGTTAGTCCTCCTCCGAAACCGACAAAAACAACAACATCTCCTTTTTTAATCCGTCCGTTCTGCACAGCCTCATCTAAAGCAACCGGTATGGAGGCTGAGGACATGTTCCCGTAGCGGTCAAGATTAATCACAACCCGCTCCTCCCCTAAGCCAAGCCGCTTGCGGGCGGCATCAATTATGCGCAGGTTAGCCTGATGGGGAACCAGAAACTGGACATCTTCTTTGGAAAGGCCTGCTTTTTCAATCACTGAAACAGAGACCTGCTCCATCACACGGACTGCAAACTTGAATACCTCTTGGCCGTTCATATAAATAAAGTGTTTTTCCTCCTCTAGCGTCCGGGCAGAAGCTGGCAGACGCGAGCCTCCAGCAGGCAGATTAAGCAGGTCGGCCCCGCTTCCGTCTGACCCTAATTCGAAAGATAGAAATCCGAACCCCTCCTCTGTTGGTCCAATCACTACGGCACCAGCACCATCACCAAACAGCACACAAGTGTTACGGTCCTTCCAATTTGTAATTTTGGACAGACACTCCACTCCGACAACCAGAATGTAACGGTACATGCCACTTTGCACAAACTGGGTTGCGGTGGAGACAGCATACAGAAATCCGCTGCAGGCCGCCGACAGATCCATGGCGGCAATTTTAGGTGCGCCCAATTTGTGTTGCAAAATGCAGGCTGTTGATGGAAAAAACATGTCTGGTGTAACAGTGGCCACAATGATCATATCCAGCTCTTCGGCAGAGATGCCAGCATGCTGCAATGCTTTGACACTTGCTTCGTAAGCCAAATCGGAAGAAGCCATGTGTTCATCAGCAATCCGGCGCTCCCTGATCCCTGTCCGGGTACGGATCCATTCATCATTCGTATCTACCATTTTTTCTAAATCACGGTTAGTTAAAACCTTTTCAGGCAGAAAAGACCCTGTTCCTAAAATGCCAACCCCTTGTCTGCTCAATATGTCTCACTCACTTTCCCTAATTCATGTCGAATCAGCCCGGCAACATCCTGTGTAATACATTCCCTTGCCTGCCGAATCGCGTTTTTGACGGCATTGGCGTTGGACGAACCGTGGGCTTTGATGCAAATGCCGTCCAATCCCAACAGCGGCGCACCGCCGTATTCGGTGTAATCCATTTTCTTTTTGAATCCTTTCAGTCCCGGTTTTAACAACAATGCACCGATTTTTTGTACCGGTGTAGCAGTCATCACCTCTTTCAGCATGGTGAAGATAGAACCGGCCACCCCTTCGGTCAGTTTCAAGACTACATTCCCAGTAAAACCGTCACACACGACAACATCAGCGCCTCCAGAGGGAATATCCCTCGCTTCAATATTGCCAATGAAGTTCAGCGGTTCGTTTTTTAATCGGCCGTAGGCTGATTTCACCAATTCATTGCCTTTTGTTTCCTCAGTACCCACATTTAATAACCCGATTCGGGGCTCAGGTATATGCAACACCCGGTTGGCGTAGATATGGCCCATCCAAGCGTATTGCACTAAGTGAGCCGGCTTGGCTTCTACGTTGGCTCCTACATCCAGTAGCAGAACCGGACTGCCGGTTGACGTGGGCATCACTGTGGCTAGTGCCGGACGCTCGATACCTTTAATCCGTCCGGTCACCAACAAACCCGCCGTCATATAAGCACCGGTGTTGCCTGCTGAGATACAAGCATGTACCTTTTGCTCCTTAACCAAGCGGGTGCATGTCACCAAAGAAGCATTCTTTTTACGCCGCACTGCGCGCACAGGTTCCTCATCAGCAGCAATCACTTCATCAGTGTGGACCAGTTGGATCCGGTCCGTCCACCCTCCGAGACGAGAGGTGATCTCTTCTTTCCTGCCGACCAAGACCAGTTCGATGTCGTCAAAGGCATCAAGAGCGAGTAAGGCACCTTTGACAATTTCATCCGGTGCATAATCGCCCCCCATGATGTCAATGGCAATCTTCATGTCTGTGGGCTAACCTCCCTTGTTGAATTCACAGTGGACCGGTACACAGTAAAATGACCTGAAAATACCATTTCTTCGCCACAAAAAGATTCTACACGAACTTTGGTCCGGTCAGCTTTAGTTTCAGTCACCCTGGCCTTGGCCACAACTCTTTCACCCACTTTCACAGGCCTGAGAAAGCGGATATTGGCCGAAGCAGTCAGCGCCAATTCGTCATCAATGACAGCCACAGCCAGGGAGTTGGCCTGGGCGAATAGGTGATGCCCCCGAGCAATTTGATTGCGGGTAAAGGCATGCTCTTCCCGGATATCCAAAATAGAAATGGCGCTTTTATCCAACTGCAAATCGATGATCTCTCCGATCACTTCATCCACTAAAAGGGAGCGGACCTCATCATAATTTTGTTCAGCCACGCTTTTAATTCGTTCCCGCAGCTCGGGAATTGATTTTTCCAAGCGATCCAAACGGATGGTTTGAACACTGACCTGAAAATGTCGGGCCAATTCTTCATCAGTCATAAATGGATTCTTATGTAACAGCTCAACTAATTGGTTTTGTCGCTCTTTTTTCGATAGTTTGGGCATCCCCTATCACCACCACAACTCCACTCCTCATTTAGCACTTGGTCTTAATAGTAGTATATAGTAGTGAACTGAAAATCGCAATCCTTAATTTTCCTTCTCTTTCCCTGTGCATATCTTGGAGCTTACCATTGCTTAGTCCAACAATTTAGCCTCAGCCCTCAGCTGCTCTTCTAAATAGGCACGTAAAGGGGCATACTCCTCTTTCTCCCAAAAGGACGGGTGATTGATTAAAGCAGCGGCATCTTTACGGGCTACTTCCAAGGCTCGGTAATCGTGGATCATATCCGCCACCTTAAACTCGGGCAAGCCACTTTGTTTGGTGCCGAAAAAGTCACCTGGACCGCGTAAGGCAAGATCCTTTTTAGCCACTTCAAAACCATCGTGGGTGGAACGCATGATTTGCATCCGCTGAATGCCGGTCTCTGTTTTGGGGTTAGCAATTAAGATGCAATACGATTGATGCTCCCCCCGGCCGACCCTGCCCCGCAGCTGGTGCAGCTGGGACAGGCCAAACCGTTCTGCATCGTAAATAATCATCAGCGTGGCATTGGGCACATCAACCCCCACCTCAACAACCGTGGTGGTGACCAAAATATGAATCTCTCCTGCTGCAAAGCGGCGCATGGTTTCCTCTTTTTCACTGGAGCCCAGCCGTCCGTGCAACAAACCTACACGGTACTGGGGAAAGGCTTGGCTTAACTCGGCATGAAAGTCAAGCACGTTCTGTACATCCAGCTTGTCCGACTCCTCAATTAAGGGGCAGACAACATATGCTTGCCGCCCTTGGTCAATTTGGTTTTGCATAAAACGGAACACCCGATCCAGCATCTCTTCCCTGACCCAATACGTTTCCACTTTTTTCCGCCCGGCCGGCAGTTCATCAATGACGGTGACGTCCAGATCGCCAAAGGCCGTGATGGCCAAGGTGCGAGGGATAGGTGTAGCCGTCATAAGCAAAACGTCGGGAGCGGCCCCTTTACGCCTTAACCGACGCCGTTGCTCTACACCAAAGCGGTGTTGTTCATCGGTAATAATGAGACCCAGGTTTTTAAAAAAGACATCTTCCTGAATCAGCGCATGGGTGCCGACCACAACATCAATGGTCCCCAGTTGCAGACCGGCCAGAATCTCCCTCCGTTCTGTGGAAGATGAACTTCCGGTCAATAAGGCCAGTTGGATGTTATCTTGGGCAAAAAATCGCTTTAAGGACAAATAATGTTGTTCAGCTAAAATTTCTGTGGGCACCATAAACGCACCTTGATATCCCGCATTGACAGAGGCATACAGGGCAATAGCGGCAACGGCTGTCTTTCCTGAACCAACATCGCCCTGCAACAAGCGGTTCATGGCATAGGGTGCTTGCAAATCGTCCAAGATTTGCTCCAGAGCCCTATGCTGGGCAGCGGTCAGCTTAAACGGCAGCGATTGGATAAACCGTTCCACTTTTTGGTGGTCATAATGTTGGGCCAAACCTTTGACCTGTTCACGATGACGTTTTCTCAGAGCTTGCAGCTTTAATTGGAACAAGAAAAATTCTTCGTACACGAAACGGCGCTTGGCTTGTTTGCCTTCCTGCCAATCCTTAGGAAAGTGCAATTGTTGCAAAGCAGCGGAGCGGGATAGCAATTTGTAGCGCTCAAGCAGAGATTGGGGAAGGATTTCGGGGATGAAAGCCGCATAATCACGCAAAGCCGCTTTGATCCATTTGCGGAACTGAGCCACTTTAAGCTTGCCGGTCACGGAGTAGACCGGCAGCAGCCCTTCATCCTCCTCGTTCTGGCCCGCCCTGTTGGTCCACTGGTAATGCTGGACTGTTAATTGCAGGCGATGCTTGTCCATTTTTCCAGACAGGCGGATGGTCCGTCCCACTTTCACCTGCCGTTTAACGTAGGGTCTGTTGAAGATCACAGCCGTAATGAGATAACGGTCAACCAGCACCTTGAAGGAACAGCGGGATTTGTTGCGGCCGTAAAAGCGAAGCAGTGGTTCACTGTGAACGGTCCCTTCCACTGTGACGGTTTCTTCATGGCCCACTTCAGCCAGATCCCTGAGGCGATAATCTTCATACCGATAGGGAAAATGAAACAAAAGATCTTCTATAGTTTCAATACCAAGAAGGGAGAGGTCTTCTGCCGTCGCCTCTCCCACTCCTTTCAGCGTTGTCACTGGTTGTTTTAGAACCTGTTTCTCCGTCCAGTCTTGTTTGTTCACTCTTTGACCAACTCCACACCAAAAATCTTTCTTTCCAGTGCTTTTCCTGTCGGGGTTGCCGCCAAACCGCCCAACGCCGTTTCTTTCAGCGCATGGGGCATGGATTTGCCAATTCTGTACATGGCTTCGATCACTTCGTCGGCCGGGATAATAAATTCAATGCCGGCCAAAGCCATATCTGCCGCCACCATGGCGATCGAAGCACCAATGGCATTGCGCTTCACGCAGGGGACTTCTACCAAGCCGGCCACAGGGTCACAGACCAGCCCCAACATATTTTGCAGGGCGATGGAAAGGGCATGGGCAGACTGCCTGGGAGTGCCTCCTGCCATTTCCACAATGGCCGCTGCGGCCATGGCTGTGGCTGATCCTGTTTCTGCCTGACACCCCCCTGTTGCTCCGGCAATAAACGCATTGTTGGCAATAACATAACCAATAGCCCCGGCTGTAAACAAAAAGTAAAGTTTATCTTCATAAGACGGCTGCAACTTTTCTGCCATAGCAAATAAACAACCTGGTACAATGCCGGCCGACCCGGCCGTCGGGGTGGCACAAATGGTTCCCATGGCGGCATTGACCTCGTTAGTGGCCATGGCTCCCATCACTGCCTCCAAGACATGAATGCCGGACAACACATTCCCTTGCTGGATATAACGATGAAGCTTTTTAGCATCACCGCCTGTCAGGCTGCTGTGAGACTTGATGTTTTCATTAATCCCCCGTTGAACAGCCTTTTCCATCACCCTGTAAGCTTTGGCCATATTGTCCATAATGTCTTGTTTTGATTTGCCCGAAATCTGTACTTCCTGTTCAATCATGATTTGGGCCATCTTTTTGTTTTCCCGTTCAGCTAATTCAACAAGCTCAGCCACCGTTTTAAAGATAGCCATGTCTTCCTCCCCCTTTATCCTCACCTTCAATACCGTATGGAGGCTGCCCTTAAGCGTTCGGCCGTGGTTAACGGTACAATCAGATCAGGGATCAAGCTTAGTGACCGCTAGGATTGACGGGATCGCTTTGATTTCGGCCAGCACATCCTCACCCATAGACTGGTCAGTCTCAATGGCCATTAAGGCTTCAGATCCTTTGGCTTTTCTAGCCACTTCCATGTGGCCGATATTGAGTTTGTGCCGGCTTAATACATTGGCCACCTGGGCAATCATCCCATATTTGTCTTCATGAAGCACAAGTAAAGCAGGATGATGCCCTGACAAACGCAATTTAAAACCGTTCACGGAAGTAATCTCAACTGATCCGCCCCCAATGGAAATACCTACAATCTCCAGCCACTGTTCTCCATTACTTAGTTCAATTTTAGCCGTATTGGGGTGATCCGCATCCTCTTCGCTCGTCTGGATATGAACATCAATTCCTTGGGCTTTGGCCAGCTCCAATGAACGGACAATGCCCTCGTCATAGGTATCCAAATCTAACAGGCCTCCAACAATTGCAATATCCGTACCATGCCCTTTATATGTTTTGGCAAAAGAACCGTAAAATGTGATGTATGCTGAGTCAGGTTTAAGGCCAAAAATGCGCCGTGCCGCACGGCCGATACGGGCCGCACCAGCCGTGTGAGAGCTGGATGGCCCGATCATAATAGGACCGATAATGTCAAACACGGACCGGTAGTTCATCATGATCCCCCCTACATGGAAACATTCCTACCACATTGATAGGAATGTTTATCTCTAAGCTTTGGTCATCATCAAAGCCAATGTGTTGAGTCCCACGTGTCGAACGGTTGTCTGCCCAATACCCTATTCCACTGATACCAAATACGGATACAGCGGCTGTCCTCCGCCATGAATTTCAACCTCTATGTCAGGGTAATGCTCCTCGATAAAGGCCTCAATACTTTTAATCTCTGCTTCATTCACATCTTCGCCATAGATCAGCGTCACAATTTCATTTTCATCACTAACCATCTGCTCTATCAATCGGCACAGGGCCTCGCTGGCTTCTTCCGCTGTAACGACAATGCGACCGTCCTTGATCCCCATAAAATGCCCTTTCTTGATTTTCAGACCATCGATCTCTGTATCACGGACGGCATGGGTGACTTGACCGGAGACAACATGATCTATTGCTACGGTCATGCCCTGTTCATTCTCCTCCAGGGCAGCGGTCGGATTAAAAGCTAACAGGGCAGCAATCCCTTGCATCACATTTTTGCTTGGAACCACCACCACCTGCTTGTCCACCAACCGGGCAGCCTGCTGGGCGGTTAAAATAATATTGCTGTTATTGGGCAGTAAAATCAGCTGTTTGGCTGGCAATCTTTCCATCACATCCACAAACGATTGCGTGCTGGGATTCATGGTTTGCCCGCCATAAATGACTTCATCAGCTCCCAGGCTCTTAAAGATCTCAGCAATTCCGTCCCCCATTGAAACAGCAATAATACCGTATGCCGGTTCAGTTTCAGAAGGGAGCTCTGCTGGGAAAGCGGCCTGTGGTTCAGCACGTCCACCGCTCTCCTGCATGGCCCGGAATTGTTCACGCATGTTTTCAATTTTAATGTTCAGCAGTTCACCGAAGCATTGGGCATATCCCAAGACATGGCCCAACTCTTCAGCGTGAATATGTACTTTTACCAGTTCATCGTCAGCAATCACCAGGATTGAATCCCCATATGTATTTAACTGGCTGCGAAATTGATTTTCTTTAAAGGTTAGCCCTTTTTTGTTGTCCAGGCGAATTATAAACTCTGTACAATAACCGAATTTAATGTCCTCTTCAGACAGGACACCTTGGGCTATCATTTCGGTCACTTCATTGTGCACATGAGCTTCCTTGTCCTCACTGAAAGCAGCGTCCGCTTCTTCTGCCTGAACAGCTTCATCTGCAATTGTTTCTCCCTTCAGGGCACTGAAGAATCCTTCATAGACATAGACCAATCCTTGACCACCGGAGTCTACCACACCCACTTCCTTTAAAATGGGAAGTAAATCAGGGGTTCGCTTGAGGGAGGCTTTGGCTTCAGTCACAACAGCTTCCATCAGTTCCGTCAGATCTTCAGTTTGCTTCACTTTCTCCTCAGCTGCTCTGGCCGCATCTTTGGCCACAGTTAAGATGGTGCCTTCCACAGGTTTCATCACCGCTTTGTATGCGGTTTCAACTCCTTGCTTAAGCCCTGCCACAAAATCTTGGGCGGTCAGTTGCTCCAGCGCTTCCACACCTTTGGCAAATCCTCTGAACAATTGGGACAAGATGACACCGGAATTCCCCCTTGCTCCCATGAGCAACCCTTTGGACAGTGCTTTGGCTACCTGGGCCACACTCCCTGTGGAAACTTTGTTCATTTCATTGACACCTGCTGTAAAAGAAAGATTCATATTGGTGCCTGTATCTCCGTCAGGGACCGGGAACACATTTAACGCATCCACTTGCTTGGCATGCTTTTCAAGATTTTTTGCCCCCTGGCGAATCATATAAGCAAATAAATATCCGTCAATCTTGTACTGTTTCACTATGATCCTCCTAACTTCATCACTGCCTGTATCCTCAATCGTTAATCACGCGCACACCTTGCACATAGATATTGACACTTTCAACCTTAAGCCCCAACATCTCTTCCAGAGTGTATTTGACTTTGGACTGCACATTGTGGGCCACTTCGGAAATTTTGGTGCCGTAACTGACAATGACGTACATATCAATATGGACGCCATCTTCCTCTTCTCGTACGACGACACCTTTTTTTAAGTTTTCACGCCGTAATAATTCGGCCAAACCATCCTTAATATATTTTTGAGAAGCCATGCCGACCAGTCCATAGCACTCCATTGCCGCTCCACCGGCAATGGTCTCAATCACTTCGACAGCCACATCGATCTGGCCTAATGGCGTGGAAATTTCAACAGTCATGAAGAATGCCTCCTTATTGATAAAGTGCCGGTCATGCAGTGCAAACGGCTATTCCAATTTTACTATATGTCCCTCCTTTTTAAAAGCTTCCCCACACAGAAATATCCCATTCTTGCCGGACCATGTCCACGAGTTGCCAAAGGCAGCATGGTTATGCTAAGATAACCTAGTATGAAAATGCTGATTGATGATGCACAGCATGAGGAGGTGGCAAATATGGCTCGCAAATGTTATGTTACAGGGAAAAAACCTGGTTCTGGCAACCAACGAAGCCATGCCGAAAACAAAACGAGACGCAAATGGGGCGTCAATGTTCAAAAAGTCAGAATCCTGGTTGATGGGAAACCCAAGCGTGTCTATGTCAGTGCCAGAGCCTTAAAATCAGGCAAAGTGCAGCGCGCTTAACAGATGTCCTTATTGATGATCAACCCATGAAAAAAAGCACCGTTCAGGTGCTTTTTTACCTTTTGAAAACACCAATCACCGCGCGAACAATCGAACCCAAAAACCGAGGCAATTTAATGGTATAGAACTTCATCATTCCCCCTCCTTACTCCATTCACCCATAGTATATTCAATCCCCCTGCCTAAGTTGACAGCCGCTCTGTATTGCCCATCACCCCACTGAAAAAGCAACCTTTTACACGGTCACAGGTTGCCTTTTTCTCTTATGATTATTTTTATGTATGCTTGCCAAAGTTAGAACAGGTTCTTTTTCAAAGAGATGATCCACGGATGCTGTCAATCGCTTCCCGCCGGTTGTCTGTACCAAAAACAGCAGAACCGGCCACAAGCACATTAGCACCGGCCTGACGGCACAAGGCAGCCGTCTTTCTGTTCACACCTCCATCTACTTCAATAAACAGGCTGTTGAGCCCCCGTTCTTCAGCCCACTTGGAACATGTTTTAATTTTGGATAAAACAGAAGAAATAAATGACTGGCCTCCAAAGCCTGGATTGACTGTCATAAACAAGACCAGGTCAACATCAGCCAGGATTTCTTTTATCATTTCCACCGGTGTAGCAGGATTGATAGCTACCCCAGCCTTCACGCCCGCCTCCTTGATTTGGTGAACGGTGCGGTGAAGGTGAGGACAAGCTTCTTGATGAACGGTAATCACATCCGCTCCGCTTTTAACAAAATCTTGGATATACTTCTCCGGCTGTTCAATCATGAGATGAACATCGAGAGGAAGCGCGGTTAAGGGTCGAACAGCCTCAACCACCAGCGGACCCATGGTAATATTGGGCACAAAGTGACCGTCCATGACATCGATGTGGATCCAGTCTGCCCCCCCTTGAACCACATCGGCAATTTCGTGACCAAGCTTGGCGAAATCAGCAGATAAGATAGAAGGTGCCACCTTAATCATGGTTAATACCTCTTTCTGTATTGATTCGCTTCAATTTCCTTCAGAAACTGAACATAATGGGCATATCTTCGGGAATCGATCTCCCCTTGTTCTACAGCACGTTTAACAGCACAGCCCGGTTCATTATGGTGTAAGCAGCCTCTGAATTTACAAGCGTCCATATGTGCCCTGATTTCTATAAAGTAAGTGCCCAGATCTTCTGGCTCGATTGCAGAGAAGTCCAGTTGGCTAAAACCAGGTGTATCGGCAACCAACCCCCCGCCAGGCAGCTCCAGAAGTTCTACATGGCGGGTGGTATGGCGTCCCCGCCCCAGTTTGTCCGAAATAGTTCCCGTTTCCAACTGGGCTTGGGGACATAACTGGTTTAGCAGGGTGGACTTGCCTACGCCAGACTGGCCAGCCAAGACTGTTATCTTTCCCCGGAGAAGGGTTAACACCTCTTCCATCCCTTCACCGGTCTTACTACTCGTTTGACAGACCGGATAGCCCATTTTTTGATAAACACTGATCTCATCCACAATGTCGTCTTTATCCCCAGACAAGTCCAGTTTCGTAAAGCAGATCAGCGGCCTGATATGCTCTTTTTCCACACTGACCAGCATCCGGTCCAATAAATAGGGGCTGAATGAAGGTTCTTTCACTGAAAAAACAAGCAGGGCCTGGTCTACGTTGGCAATCGGTGGGCGGACGAGCTGATTTTTTCTATCAATAAGTTGGGTTACCCAGCCTTCGTGGTCTGAAACCGGTTCGAAGTGAACGACATCCCCCACCAATGGCTGCAGGCCTTTTTTCTTGAAAACGCCTCTGGCCCGGCATTGCCATACATTTCTATTTTGATCAAGAACATAATAATAGCCTGCCAGTGCCTTAATGATGCGACCTTCCAGCATGCCAAGAACCTCCCTTCCCTTACTTGGCTCTTTACTGTGATTGACTTGGTGTTAATCGTCAAATCCCACCTGTTCCTCATGGTAAAGTTCGTCGTCAACATAGACTTGAATTAAGGCTGATTGGCGGGGGGCAACAACAACATCAACGGTATATGTCTTGGTCTCTTTGATTTTTTCCTCGTAGGCCTTGCGTTCTCCCTCATGATCACGAACCCGGATTTCCACTTTGACCTCATCTTTCTTTCTTCCCTTGCCACGTCCGGGTTTATCATCGTCCCCGGAGTCATCGAGAGCAACGGTAATTTGACGGGATTTTTGCCTGACCTCTGGTCCCTGGCTAACCCAAACATCTATTTTAGCGCCTTCTTCCACTTCCATTCCTGGGTCGTAAGGATATTGTTGATAGATTTGACCCTCCGCATAATCAGCTGAATAACCTTGACGCACCTCGTTAATGATCAGTTTATAGTCTTGCGCAATGGCCTTGGCCTCCTCCAAACTCTTACCTTTCAAGCTAGGCATTTCAATGGTACGTTTACCCTTACTGATCACGAGACGCACGTCTGTTTCGCCTTCCACCACCATTTCCCCTGGTTCAGGGTCCTGGGAAATGACGTGGCCCTGGGGAACCTCGTCATGGTGTTCCTGTTCTGTATAAACCGTAAAATTTCTTAATATGTTGCGGGCTTGCTGCTCATTCAGGTTAATGACTGAGGGCATTTCAATCTTGGGTTTGCCCTGGCTGATCGTTAAACGAACGGTTGACCCCTTTTTAACGACCGTCCCTACGACAGGATTTTGACGTAACACATGCCCTTCTTCCACTTCATCATGGTAACGTTGCGCTGAAGCATCCACCACCAGACCCAATGCCTCCAGCTGTTCCGTTGCTTCTTCAACAGGGAGGTTGTAGACATCGGGCACCTCAACTTGCTGGGCAGCCAGATACATTTTCATCCCTTGATAAATTCCAAAAACAAGCAGTAAGATGATCAGTGTGGCCATGGCCACCTTCAGCCATAAGCGCCGTTTCTTTTTGCGCTTTGGGGCCTCTTTTTCTTCTCCCCGCTTATCACCGTTTTCTCCGCCGGCCTCTTTTAGCGGTTTTTCCATGACCTTGGTCTCAAACAGATCATCATTAATAGCCGGTACAATTTTGGTCGCTTCATCCTCAACATCTATTTGTTCAGGGACCCATTTGGGTTCGTTCAGACGCTCCGGGTTCAGACATGTGTTCAGATCATGAATGAGTTCCGCTGCGGAATCATAGCGCTGACTGGGATCTTTGGCTAATGAGCGCAAAATAATATTCTCCACACTCTGGGGAATATGAGGATTAAGCTGGCGAGGCTCGGTAAACGGCTCCTGCAAATGCTTCAGCGCCACGCTAATGGGTGAGTCACCGGAAAAAGGCAACTCCCCCGTCACCATCTCATATAAAACAATCCCTAGGGAATAAATATCTGATTTTAGATCGGCCACCCCTCCGCGGGCTTGTTCAGGTGAAAAATAATGAACAGAGCCAATGACCGAACCGGTATGTGTAATGGTCGATGATGTGGCTGCCCTGGCAATGCCAAAATCGGTCACCTTCACCCGTTTGTACGGGCCGATTAAGATGTTGTGGGGTTTGATATCCCGATGAATAATATTGTTTTGATGGGCGTGCTCCAATGCTTCGGCGATCTGCTTGGTGATATGAATCGCTTCCTCTACCGGCAGCGGACCCTTTTGGTCAATATACTCTTTCAGTGTCGGCCCATCAATATACTCCATGACGATAAAATGGACATCATCCTCGATACCCACATCATAGATATTGACAATATTGGCATGAGAAAGACTGGCAGCTGCTTGAGCTTCACGCCGGAATCGGTCAACGAAATCATCATCTCCTGAAAATTGCGGCCGTAAGATTTTTACCGCTACAATCCGGTTGAGCAGGCTGTCCCGTGCTTTGTAAACAACTGCCATTCCTCCGCCGCCCACCCGCTCGATCAGCTCGTAACGGCCGACTAATTTTTTGCCAATCACCTGCCTTCACCTCACTTTGCCCTGCCTGCTTCATCGTGATGACTGACTAATATCAAAGTGATATTATCATCTCCCCCTGCATCAAGGGCCGCTTGTAACAACAGGGAGGCTTTCTCGTCGAGAGAGCGGGAACTGTCCAGGATCTCTTTCATCTCCTGCTCGGCAACCATACCGGACAGCCCGTCAGAGCATAACATAATCTGTTCCTGCCCTACATAATCAAAACGCCCCAGATCAACACAAACATCTGATGCAGTACCCAGCGCCCTGGTAATCACATGTCGTTGGGGATGAAATTCTGCTTCTTCCGGTGCCAATTGACCGGAACGGACCAGCTCATTGACCAGAGAATGGTCCTCCGTTAACATCTCCAACTGTGTATTCACATAGCGATAGGCACGGCTGTCTCCCACATGGGCGATTAAAAAACAATCTTTGAGCAACAGTGCCGCCACGAGCGTTGTCCCCATCCCCAAGTGAGTCGGGTTTTGCCGGGCATAGTTGAAAATGTGAGCGTTAGCCGCTTCAATGCTCTCCCTTAACCACTGTTTCCAAGCTTCCTCATCCTGACCGTGTTCGGCACGGTGAAATAATTCTTGCAATTTATCTAAAGCCATTTTACTGGCTACATCTCCTGCCTGGTGCCCTCCCATGCCATCGGCCACAACAGCCAGCAGGACACCCTGATCATGCTTGAAAACACCCGCACTATCCTCATTCACTTCTCTCATGTTGCCAACATGTGTCTTGATTGCTACTTCCACTGGGGTCACCTCAATTTTTCCTTCTGCTTTACCGTTACTCTATCATGCTTTGCTCAATTTCACCATAAAAAATCCATCTGAACCAAAATCCTGGGGTAAAATCTGCCGCATGTCGCCAGCTAATTCAAAGTGAGGATGATACTCCAGAAAGCGTTCAATTACTCCTTCATTTTCCTCCTTGTCAATGGTGCACGTACTGTACACCAACTGGCCGCCAGACTTTAACAGTTTGGCCGCATTGGACAATAAATGCAACTGCAGTTCTTTAATTTGCTCAATATCTTCAAGCCGTTTATTCCATTTCAGGTCAGGTTTATGTTTGATGACACCAAAACCGCTGCACGGAGCGTCAACCAAAATGCAGTCAAACGTACCCCACTCTTCAGGTGATACAGCTGTTCCATCTCGGGCTGTCACCTCAATGATCGTGATACCCAGCCGCCGGGCCGCTGTTTCAATTAATCTCAGCTTGTGTTTATGCACATCATTGGCCACAATCCGTCCCTGGTTAGCCATCAGCTCGGCCAGATGGGTGGTTTTTCCACCCGGCGCAGCACACAAATCCAACACTTTCATGCCAGGTTGGGGACTAAGAAGGGGAGCAACCAGCATGGAACTTTCTGACTGGATGGTAAAATAGCCTTCCTTAAACAGGGGAGAGTCCATTAACTTGGCCGGATTCTCCACTTTTAACCCCTGTTCAGCCTCAGATGTTTCGCTGACGCGGTAACCGGATGCCGTTAAGCGGCTTAGCACATCCTGCTTAGACGCTTTCAACAGGTTAACCCGGATAGTCATGGCGGGACGCTCATTGTTCGCCCGGCATATGACTCGGGCTGTATCCAATCCGTATTGCCGGACCCAGCGCGCCACCAGCCAGGTAGGATGGGACGTTTCAATGGCGATGCGTTCCACAGGTTCAACAATAGTATCAAGGGAACGCTTCGGCTGCCGCAGCATATTGCGTAATACGCCATTAACCAGTCCCTGGATGCCACGGTGCCCCCGTTTTTTGGCCAGCTTGACAGCTTCATTGACCACAGCATGGGAGGGGATACGGTTTAAAAAATAAAGTTGGTAAACGCTGAGCCTTAATAATTGTTTCACCCATCCCTCCAGCTTGGCAATCCCTTGTTTCAAAAAAGGTTCTAAATAGAAATCTAAAAGCCGCTGATGTTGAATGGTGCCATAGACCAACTCCGTTAACAGCTGGCGGTCACGAAGGTCAAGCTGGGGATGCCGGCTTAAAAGCTGATTTAACACCAAATGGCTGTATGCTTTTTGTTTTTCCACTTTGATTAAGGCCTCTAAAGCCAATGCTCTTGCATTTCCCATGATTTTGGCTCCCCGTTCTATGTATCGGACTTTTCTGCGTCTAACTACCCAGTTGTTGGCCAATACGCCATTCAGCCCCTGCTCCCCGCAAAAAGTCAGCGGCAGTCATTCTTTTTTTTCCAGAGGGCTGAATCTCAGTTAAGCACAGTCCACCGCCGTCTCCGCACACCACACCAATGCCTTTTTCGGCCAAGCGGTAAATAGTGCCCGGTGCCATATCGGGTTTAACATCATTGGTTTTAACGGCTTTCCAAACTTTGAGAGGTTGTCCGTTCAACGTGGTGAAGGCCACCGGAAAGGGGCGTAAACCGCGAATATGATTATAAACCACTTGCTGGGGTCGGGACCAGTCGATCCGTTCATCTTCCCTTTTAATGACCGGTGCGAACGTGGCTTCAGCCTCATTTTGTGGAATGGGGATGAGCTCCCCTTTTTCCAGGCGGGGCAGGGTTTGCTCCAATAATTCAGCTCCTGCCACACTCAGCTTATCATGCAGAGTACCCACATCATCGTCATCCTGGATGGGAACGCGGACCTGGGTGAGGATATCTCCTGCATCCAGCTTTTCCACCATGTACATAATCGTTACGCCGGTTTCCACTTCCCCGTTCATAATGGCGCGGTGAATAGGTGCGCCGCCCCTGTACTTGGGTAGCAGCGAGGCATGGACATTGATGCAGCCCATGGGGGGCAGCTGTAGAACCTCGGTGGGCAAGAGCTGGCCGAAAGCGGCAGTCACAATTAAATCAGGTGCCCACTCCCTCAATTGTTGCAGTACACCGCTTTCTTTCATTGTCTTCGGCTGCAGTACAGGCAAATGGTGACGGATAGTCACCTGTTTAACAGGAGGAGGGGTCAGCACGCGCTTCCGTCCTTTGGGACGGTCCGGCTGGGTCACCACACCCGCTACGTCATAACCTTCTTCAATTAACATGGAGAGAGAGGGCACAGCAAAATCAGGTGTGCCCATAAACACAATTCTCATTACAGCTGCTCCTTTCATCACCACACTTGTGCAAAGGGTTATGAGGAAGATTGATCATCCTTTTTATCATAAATTTTTTCGGCAATATCGATAAACAAGACTCCGTTTAAATGGTCCAATTCATGTTGGATGGCCCTGGCCAACAAACCTTCAGCTTCCAATTCAAAGCTCTCCCCATTCCGGTTTAAGGCGCGCACTTTGACCTTGTGGGCCCGGCGCACCTCACCGTTGACACCGGGGATGCTCAGGCAGCCTTCCGGGCCGAGCTGTTCCCCTTCCTTCACAATAATTTCAGGATTGATAAATTCAAGCAGTCCATGTTCATCGCCTACGTCCACAACAAAAATCCGCTTGGAAATGCCCACTTGGGGGGCAGCTAAACCAACGCCCTCCGCATCATACATCGTCTCGGCCATATCGTCCAGTAAACGATGCAGACGCTCATCAATTCGTTTCACAAGAGCCGCTTTCTCACGTAAAACGGGATCAGGATATTTCACAATTGCACGTACCGCCAAGTTTTGTTCACTCCTTATGGTTACAGAATCGCCTGGGGCTCCATATCGATCTGAAGCTGCAAGTGATTTTTAATAATTTGTGGTTGCATCTGATTCATCAGTTCCATTAACAGCTGACTTAGTTTTGGCTCGTTTCTATATTTTATCATGCACTGGTACCGATATCTATCTTTAATCCTGGGAATTGGTGCAGCAACAGGGCCCAAAACAATACTTTCTTTAGACAACCTTGCTTTAAGCCAGCTGGCAGCTTCCTCAGCGCTTTTGATGCAATAGGTTAAGTCCTCGTGGGTAAACAACAGTAAACTAAGATAATAAAAGGGAGGGTACCCCTTTTGATAGCGATAGCGCATCTCCTGTTCATAAAAAGTGTGGTAGTCGTGCTGGCTGGCACAGCGGATGCTGTAATGATCAGGTGTATAGGTCTGGACCACAACTTCTCCTGGTTTGTGGTACCGGCCGGCCCGTCCGCTCACTTGGGTCAGTAACTGAAACGTCCGTTCCGCTGCCCTGAAATCGGGCAAGTGCAGCAAAGAATCAGCAGCAATGACCCCCACCAAAGTCACATTGTCAAAGTCCAAGCCCTTGGCAATCATTTGGGTGCCCAAGAGACAGTCTGCTTGGTGCTCGCGGAAGGCGTTCAACAGTTTTTCGTGCGCCCCTTTGCGCCTGGTTGTATCCACATCCATCCTGATCACGCGAATACCCGGAAATGCCTGGGACAATGCTTCCTCAACCTTCTGCGTGCCCGTACCAAAAAAACGAATGTGTTTGCTCTGACAGTGGGGACAGTACGAAAGTGTTTGTTCCGTATAACCGCAATAATGACAACGGCAGGTATGATTTACTTTATGATAGGTCAGGGAGATTTCACAGTGGGGACATTGCAGGACAAACCCACAATCCCGGCACATGACAAAAGTTGAAAATCCTCTGCGGTTGAGAAACAGGACAATCTGCTCGTTCCGTTGGAGACGCTCTTCAATCTTATGATACAGATAGCGGCTGAACAAGGTCCGGTTGCCAGACTCTAATTCCTGGCGCATATCCACTACTTCCACTGGCGGCAGCCCTTGGCCGTGCACCCGTTGTTTGAGCGGCAGCAAGGTATATATATTTTTCCGGGCCCGGGCGTAGCTTTCCAAACTGGGGGTGGCACTGCCCAAAATAACAGGTGCCTGGTGATACTGGGCTCTGAAAATAGCCACGTCCCTGGCATGATATCTGGGACTTTCCTCTTGCTTGTAGGAGCTTTCATGCTCTTCGTCAATAATGATTAAGCCCAGTCTTTCCACAGGCGCAAACAGGGCGGAACGGGCACCTATCACCACCCGGGCCTTGCCGTCTCTGATCTTCCGCCAGGCATCGTACCGCTCCCCTGCAGACAGACGGCTGTGCACCACGACCACCTGCTCGCCAAAACGCCCTTTAAAACGCTCCACCATTTGAGGGGTCAGTGAAATCTCCGGAACAAGTACAATCACTTCTCTTCCTTTTTCTAGCACGCGGGCAATAGCCTGCAGATAAACCTCTGTTTTACCGCTTCCCGTCACGCCGTGTAATAAAAATGTTTGGTGCTGTTCTTCCTCAATCGCTTGCACAATGCGGTGGTACACCTGTTCCTGGGCCGGAGTCAGGGGCAAAGGGGCGGTTTTGACAAACGCTCGCCCGCGGTACGGATCGCGTATCTCTTCTTCCTTGGTGATCTTGACAATCCCTTTGTCCTGTAATGATTGGACTGTGGCTCTGGTCGTTTGGCACGCCTTAAGGAGCTCATCCAATCTCATTTTATGCTTGTGCCCCACAAGATAATGAATCACAGCCCGTTGTTTGCTGGCCTGTTTGGGAAGCTCCTCCAACAACTGCAAGAGCTTCTCTTCTTGTTGTAAAAGGGTGACATAGGAGATATGTTTGGTCTTATTGTGGTCCTCCAAGCCGTATACCACCCGTTTTTCTCCGCTTGCAGTGTAAATCACCTGCTTGGTGGGCTTGGCTTTTAAAGCACCTGGCAGCATCGCCTGTATGGCTGTACTTCTGAAGCAGACATATCTCTTGCTCATCCACTCAGCAAGAGCCAACAATTCACTGGTTAAAGGGGGCTTCTCATCCAAAACTTCTTCAATCTCTTTTAAAGAATCCAGATCGGTTTCGGCCGTTTTTATCCCGATCACGTAGCCCTGCACTTTCCGTGGGCCGAAAGAGATAACGACTCTTGACCCGGTCTGGACCCGGCCGGACAGAATAGGGGGAATGCGGTAATGATAAGGCTTGTCAGTAGCCAGAACAGGCACGTCCACAATCACCTCGGCCACAGCCCCGTTCGCAGCCGGCTTTTCATTCCCTTGGTGATCCATGCCGGTCGGCCACCACCTTTAAAATCTGATAAGCCACCTCTTCTTTGGGCAGCAGGGGAACATCCACCTTGCCGCCCCAACGGTCATAGATGGTAACTGTATTGGTGTCTGAGCCAAAGCCTGCCCCTTCAGAAGACACATTGTTAGCGACGATGTAATCTAAATTCTTCTTTTCCAGTTTAGAACGGGCATAAACGTCCACATCATGGGTTTCAGCAGCAAAACCGATCAAGATTTGTCCGTCTTTTTTCTCTCCCAAGGTTTTCAGGATATCCTTCGTTTTCTTGAAGGTGATTGTCATCTCATCTGCATCTTTTTTTATCTTTTGATCGGCCCTGGTAAGGGGCTGGTAATCGGCCACGGCCGCCGCTTTAATCACCACATCTACTGACGGATAGTGGCGAAGCACTTGTTCATACATGTCCTGGGCTGTAACAACAGGGATGCAAGTGATACCAGGCGGGACCTCCAAGGCTGTCGGGCCGGAGACGAGAATCACATGAGCCCCCACTCTTCTTAGCACGTTGGCCAAAGCATAGCCCATTTTGCCAGAAGAATGGTTGGACACATAGCGCACCGGATCTAGCGGTTCCTGGGTTGGTCCCGCTGTGACCAGTACCCGCTTGCCTTGCCACCAGCGTTTGACCGTCTCCTCATAAGGTTTTTTCCCCGGCGTCTCTCCACTTATAAAATACTGTTCCACGGCAGCAATGATCTCCTCCGGCTCGGCCATGCGCCCCTGGCCCACATAGCCGCAGGCCAGCAATCCGGATCCAGGTTCTATTAATTGAACCCCCCTCTCCTTCAGTTTGTTCAAGTTGGCTTGAACTGCAGGATGTTGGTACATATGGCCATTCATGGCCGGGGCCAGCCACACAGGTGCCCGGGTCGCCAGCAGCGTGGTGGAGAGCATATCATCAGCCAAGCCATTGGCCAGCTTGCCAATCAAATTGGCCGTTGCCGGGGCAACCACAAACAGATCCGCCTCATCGGCTAGGTCAATATGGGCCACACCGGACGGGTCATGCTCTTCAAATGTGTCAATATACACATGATGATGGGATAAAGTTTGAAAGGTTAAGGGTTGGACAAAGCGGGTGGCTGATTTGGTCATAAGCACCCGCATGCGGGCCCCTTTCTGCTGTAATTGACTGCAGACGGTACATGCTTTATAAGCGGCTATACCGCCTGTCACCCCGAGAACGATGGTTTTACCTGTGATTCCCACACGAATCCCCCATTTCTTCTTAAAAAAATAACAACCTTAACGGTTGTTACGGCTGTCGGCACACTTATTTTTTACTTTCATTGTGACTGTTTTCATAGGTAATGTAATCAGCCACAATTTCTTCCAGGGCGATTCCCACATATTTGTGAGACTTTGGATTTTTTATGTAAGCATTACCTTTGTCTCGCAGTTCTCTGGCTCTTTTGGCAGCCAGCGTGACCAGCGTGTATTTGGAGTCCAATTTTTTCATCAAATCATCAATGGACGGGTACAGCATCTTATTTCTCCTCCTCTAAAGCCGTGATGTAATGTTTCATCATGCGCTCCCTTTTACAATGTTCGGCCAAAATGATCGCTTCAATACGGTCGCAGGCCAATTCAACTTTATCGTTGACCACCACATAATCATAGTACTTCATCATTTCCAATTCCTCCCGGGCCATAACCATCCGGTTTTGGATGACGTCACGGGATTCGGTCCCGCGGGAGACAATTCTGTGTTCCAACTCCTTCAGGCTAGGCGGCATAAGGAAAATAAAAATCCCATGAGGGAACTTTTTTTTCACTTGCAAGGCTCCTTGCACCTCTATTTCCAGAAGCACATCACGCCCTGCACTCAGTTGTTCCTCCACATACCGCCGCGGTGTGCCATAATAATGATTGACATACTGAGCCCATTCCAAAAGCTCGTCCCGTTTGATCATCTCTTCAAATTTTTCCTTGGTTGTAAAGAAATAATTGACTCCATCCACTTCTCCTTCCCGGGGAGGGCGGGTGGTGGCTGAAACGGAATAGACAAAAGGAATGTCTCTCTTCCTTAATGCGGCACACACCGTGCCTTTCCCGACTCCGGATGGGCCGGATAAGACAATCAGCAGTCCCTGTTCTTTCTCTTTCATGATAACCTCCAACAACATTTATTCTTCATCAATGTCTTCACGGGTAGTGTTGAGGCGCTGAGCCACAGTTTCCGGCTGCACGGCAGAGAGAATGACATGATCACTGTCCATAATAATCACCGCTCGTGTTCTCCTGCCGTAAGTGGCATCAATTAATGCCTGACGTTCCCTTGCTTGATTAATAAAACGCTTGATTGGTTGTGACTCTGGGCTGACAATTGAGATAATGCGATTAGCATTAACAATGTTCCCGAAACCGATATTAATTAATTGGATGGACATCCACTAACCCCCTGCGGCTCACAGTCGAGCCTTTTTATTCGATGTTTTGAATTTGTTCCCGTATTTTTTCAAGTTCACTTTTCAGTTCGATTACCCATTGGCTAATTTCAATGGCTTGTGCTTTGGAACCGATGGTATTCACTTCTCTGTTCATCTCTTGAACCAGAAACTCCAACTTTCTTCCTACAGGTCCCTCACTGGCAAGTAACTGCTTAAACTGCTGACAGTGACTTTTAAGTCGGGTACATTCTTCACTGATATCCGCTTTATCTGCAAATATGGCCACTTCCGTTAACAGACGGTTTTCATCCACTTCAGCTCTGTTATCAAGAAATTCCTTGACCCTTTGCTCTATGCGTTCTTGATAACGGGCTTTGACCTGCGGAGCGAACGCTTCTATTTTCTCGACCGTAACCAGGACGGTGTGATTTCTTTGCTCCAAATCTCTGGCCAGTGCTTCTCCCTCTTTTTCCCGCATGGCCACTAACTTGTCAACAGCCTGGCTGACACGGGCCAGAATCCCTTCCTTATAGGACTCCATATCGCCGCTCTCTTCCATCGTAATCAAATCAGGCAGCTGCAACATCTCATTCAGGGATAAAGACCCGGCAAGTCCATAGCGTTCTTTCAAGCCACACAGGGCTTGGTAGTAGGCTTCCGCCAATCCCCAGTCCACATTCACCTGGCGCCCGGACCACTGCTCGGTGTGCAGGTGAATGTACACTTCAACCCGACCCCTTTGAATGTGACGGGTGACACACTTTTTAATGGCTTCTTCAAATTGGCTTAAGACTTTAGGTGTGCGGACGGAAACTTCACAGAAGCGGTGGTTGACAGACTTCACCTCGATCGTCAACCTGAGGTCCCCGATAACCGCTTCCTGCCTCCCGTATCCTGTCATGCTTCTCATATTAACATCACTTCCAATCAACATTCTAATCAATTTTAGAAAAGGTTACAAGTGTGAAAAAAGGAACCTCCCCTTCCTGCCTGCTTGCCGTCCAGCAGCCTGTTAGTGTGAGAAAGGAGAGGTTCTGTAAAGTTAATGTTATCCTGACAAGAGATTACCGTTTTCTAAACAAGTGTGAAAAGCCCAAGATAACTGAAGGAATAGCGGCCATAGCCAGTACGAATCCCCATTCCACGAAAGACAGTGCTGTCGTTTTAAAAATCGGTTGCATCACCTCAATATGAATCACGCCGACTAGCATCAGGGTGGACATACCCACAGCCAAAAGCAGCCATTTATTTTCCAACGGATTGCGGCTGAAAATGGATTTTTCGCTGCGGCAGTCAAAAACATGGATCAGCTGGGCCATGACCAGCGTGGCAAAGGCAATAGTTTGGGCTTTGGTCAGATCATCAGGCTGCTGCTCGAGCGTGTACCAGAAGGCAACCAGGGTGGTCACCCCGATCAAAAAACCACGGGAAATAATTTTCCAGCCTAATCCCTTAGCAAAAATACTTTCCCGCCTGTCCCGGGGCGGGCGTTGCATCACATTGCCTTCCGCTCTGTCCACTCCAAGGGCCATGGCTGGCAGCCCGTCTGTGACCAGATTGACCCATAAAATCTGGATCGGTACCAGAGGCAAGGGCATCGCCATCAGCATGGCAAAAAACATGACCAGAATCTCTCCTACATTGGAAGCTAACATATAGCGGATAAATTTGCGGATGTTTTCGTAAATGTTGCGTCCTTCCTCAATGGCTGCTTTGATCGTGGCAAAATTATCATCACTTAAAATCAATGACGATGCTTCCTTGGCCACGTCCGTTCCCGTAATCCCCATAGCTATGCCAATGTCTGCCGCTTTAATGGCCGGTGCATCATTCACCCCGTCTCCTGTCATAGCCACCACATGACCTCTGTCCTGCAGCATTCTGACAATGCGCAGCTTATGTTCCGGAGACACACGGGCATAGACGGTGACCTCCTCGGCAATCTTACGGAACTGGTCATCATTCAATCTCTCCAGCTGACTGCCGGTTAAAGAGCGCTGCCCCCGGTTTAAAATGCCAAGTTGAAAAGCGATCGCTTCCGCTGTTTTTTGGTGGTCACCTGTAATCATTATCGTTTTGATGCCCGCCCGTTTGCATTCTTTAATTGCCTCTTTCACTTCCTGCCTGGGCGGATCAATCATGCCAAACAAACCAACAAAGATCAGCTGCTGTTCAGCATCCTTCTCAGTTGAGACCGTTTCACCTGCTGACACCGTCCTGTAAGCAATGGCCAAATTGCGCAGCGCCATTTCAGCCAGCTTTTCGTTAGCTTGTAAAATCTCTTTTTTGAGCGTTGGCGTCAGAGCCGTGATTCGTCCGTTCCATAACACATGATTGCAGCGCTCGATCAGGACATCCGGCGCACCTTTGGTAATGACATAGCGTTCATCACCCTTATAGCGGATGAGCACGGACATCATTTTCCGGGATGAGTCAAAAGGAAACTCTTCCAACCTGGGATAGACATGATCCAGCTCATCGCGCCACACATTGGCCTTCGCCCCAGCCACCACCAAAGCTCCTTCCGTCGGGTCACCGGTGATATCCCAGAAACTGTTCTTTTTCTTAAACACCCCTTCGGACTCTTCCATCTTTTCCAGCAAGGCGTTGTTGCATAACACACCCATCTCCAGCATCTGTTTCACATATGGTTTGCTGTCAAAGGATAATGGATTGCCGTTCAACTTAAACTCGCCATAGGGGTCAAAACCCGTTCCCGTGACTTCTATCAATTCATTGTTTGTCCACAGGTGAGTCACTGTCATTTTGTTCTGGGTCAACGTCCCTGTTTTATCCGAGCAAATGACCGAGGCACAGCCAAGTGTTTCCACCGAGGGCAGCTTGCGCACAATGGCCTTGCGCCTGATCATACGTTGAACCCCAAGTGCCAAGGCGATGGTCACAATGGCAGGCAATCCTTCCGGGATGGCAGCCACTGCCAGGCTGACCCCGGCCAGGAACATTTTGTAGGCATCATGTCCGTGCCAGATACCTGTAATCACGACAACAGCAGTCAATAACAAGGCTACAGAGATGAGCACTTTACCCAGTTGTTCTAAGCGCAGCTGAAGGGGGGTTTGCACCGAATCGGTGGTTGAAATCAAGGAGGCAATTTGGCCCATTTGCGTGGCCATCCCCGTGGCCACCACAATGCCCTGACCTGAGCCGCGGGTGACCAGTGTACCCATAAAAGCCATATTATGCTGGTCCCCCAAGCTGACCTCCTCTTCTCCCTCAATCATATGTTCATCTTTGTGGACAGGAACCGATTCTCCCGTTAAGGCTGATTCTTCCACATAAACGCCCTTGGTCTCAAACAGCCTCAGGTCGGCGGGAATACGGTCTCCAGCTTCAAAATAGACAATATCACCTGGTACCAGCTCTCTGGCCGGGATCTCGGTCAGTTCCCCGTCACGGATCACGTGCGCCGATGGTGCTGTCAGCTCTTTCAATGCTTGTAATGACTTTTCTGCCCTAAATTCCTGAATGAAACCTAAAATGGCATTGAGGATCACAATGGCGATGATCGTGATCGCATCTGTATACTCCCCCAACAATCCTGAAATAAGTGTAGCAATGAGTAACACCAGCACCATAAAGTCCTTAAATTGGCCAAGCAAAAGGGCGAAGGCGGAAATGCGCTGCCCATCTTCCAGTTGATTATAGCCCACTTTATGCAGCCTTTTTTCTGCTTCTTTCTGAGTCAGCCCCTCTTCCAAACTGGTTTGTAATGTCCGTTCCACCGCCCGTTCATCCTGATCATACCATTTCAAACGTTTCACCCCACAGCTTGTTAAGTTTGTCCTAAGCTAACTTTATTCGGCTAAGAGGCGAAACATGATAAAAAGTTGGAACAAGCCGTCTGTAACCTTCATTGGTACCGGATTGCCCTCGACTCATGTCGCATGTTACCATAAAGAAATGGATTATTAACAGGGAGGAAAAAACATATGGCATTTGACGGAATGATGATTTACGCCCTGTTGCAAGAAATGAGATCATTGGAAAGTGGCCGGATTACCAAAATTTATCAACCTTTTGAGCGTGATATCGTGCTGTATATCCGTGCCCAAGGCACCAACCACCGCTTGTTGCTTTCGGCCAATCCTACTTATCCTCGACTCCATTTAACAGCTGAACAACTGCCCAATCCGGAGCAGGCCCCTATGTTTTGCATGGTGTTGCGCAAGTATTTGGAAGGGGGCATCATTGAGCGCATCCATCAGCCGGAAGCAGAGCGGATCGTCTGGATCGATGTCCGTTCCAAGAACGAAATTGGGGATACCTATATGAAGCGGCTGATTATTGAAGTGATGGGACGTCACAGCAATCTCATCCTGATGGACCCGGAAACCGGCAAAATCATTGACAGCATCAATCACCTGTCTCCCTCCGTGAACCAGTACCGGGTCGTTTTGCCCGGCCGGCCCTATGTATCTCCGCCTGAGCAAGATAAAGAAAACCCTTTTAAGGTAACCAAAGAGCTATTTTTACGGAAGTTGGATTTTAATCAAGGTAAGATAGACCGGCAGATTGTCCAGCACTTTAACGGCATCAGTCCCCTTTTAGCGAAAGAAATCGTATATCAGGCCGGATTGCCCAGACAGGACCAACTGTGGGAAAGTTTCAACAGGCTGATCAAGCGAATTAAAACGGGACATTATGACCCCGTCATCGTGGATACCGACCAAAAAACCTTTTTTTACCTGTTTCCTTTGACCCATGTTAAGGGCCAAGTGACCCATTACCAAACAATAAGCAGAATGCTGGATGCTTATTTTACAGAAAAAGCCAGGAAAGACCGCCTTAAACAGACAGCCAACGATCTGATCAAACGCCTTAAAACAGAAATCACCAAAAACCAAAAGAAGCAAGCCAAGTTGGAACAAACACTAGAGGAAAGTGAACAGGCCGACACATACCGATTGTTTGGCGAACTGCTGACCGCCTATATGCACCAGGTGGAACGGGGAACCACCGAAGTGGAAGTGGTCAATTATTACGATGAACAGGGCAAAACCGTCACCATCCCTTTAGACCCTGAGCTTGCTCCCAATGAAAATGCCCAGCGCTACTTCAAAAAATATAACAAAGCCAAAGCAGCCAGAGAAATGGCAGCGGAACAGCTCACTAAAACCAAGGAAGAAATCGCTTATTTGGAAACGCTCCTTCACCAGTTGGAACAAGCATCCTGGTCTGATATCGAGGAAATCAGGGAAGAGATGGTTGAACAGGGGTATATCCGCGAACGGGGCAAACACCGCAAAAAACGCAAACAGGAGCTGCCCAAGCCGGAGACGTTTTACTCCTCTGAGGGCATCCCCATTCTGGTGGGACGGAACAACAAACAGAATGATTATCTGACGACGCGCTTGGCTTCGTCCCATGACACCTGGCTGCATACCAAAGATATTCCCGGTTCCCATGTGATCATCCGCCGCCAGCAGTTTAATGAAACAACGCTCTTAGAAGCTGCCAGCCTGGCCGCTTATTTTAGCAAAGCGCGTGATTCGAGCCAGGTTCCTGTGGACTACACCTTGGTTAAACATGTGCGCAAACCTAAAGGAGCCAAACCCGGTTTTGTCATCTATGACCAGCACAAAACCATTTTTGTCACCCCGCAAGAGGAACTGGTCAGGAAATTGAAAACCAAAACCTGACACTTATTGATCGGCACACCAAGTGGGACCCTAATGATAACCACAACTGTTAAGGAGCGTTTGATCATGCACACTATCTGGAAGGGGTCCATCAGTTTCGGCTTGGTGCATATTCCCATTAAACTTTATGCAGCCACGGATAATAAACAAATCCAACTGCGCCAGTTGCATCAGGAATGCCATACACCCATCAAGTATGATAAAGTGTGTCCGGTTTGCGAAGAAAAAGTGAGCCAGGAAGAGATTGTCAAAGGGTATGAATATGATAAAGGTCACTTTGTCGTCCTCGGTGACGAAGAACTGGAGGCCATAGCGGCCATCAAAAGCAAAACGATTGACATTATTGATTTCATCCAGTTAAAAGAGATTGATCCCATTTACTTTAACCGTTCCTATTACCTGGGGCCCACCGAAAACGGAGAAAAAGCCTATGCCCTTTTAAAACAGGCCATGGAGGACACAGAAAAGGTGGCTATCGCCAAATTTATTTTACGGGCCAAAGAACAATTGGCCGCCATCCGGGTCTACCAGCGGGCACTGGTGATTGAAACCCTCCATTACCCTGATGAGATCCGCTCTGTGGAGCATATTCCGGGTCTAGCAGAAATGGAGCTTGAGGATAAAGAGTTAAACATGGCTAAACAATTGATTGACCAGTTGACAACAGAGTTTGAACCTGAACAGTACACCGATGAATACCGGAGCAAACTAAAAGAGATCATTGAGAACAAGATTACCGGAGATGAAATCAAAATTGCCAAAGAAGTGCCTGAAACGGATATTAAGAGCTTGATGGATGCCCTGCAGGAAAGCATTGAGCAGACCAAGAAAAAGACCAAACGCCGCCGCACCACCAAAAAGAAGGCTAAAACATCATGAACACCTCCACCCACACACTTCCCTCCCTCTCGCCCATGCTGCCCGCGTTATCCTCAACCATTCCCCGCGGGGAAGAGTGGCGGTACGAACTTAAATTTGACGGTTACCGGGCGCTGGTGTATTGGACGGTGGACAGCATCCATATTGTCAGCCGCAACGGCAAGCTGTACAATGAGCTTTTTCCCGAGGTTGTGGATGCTTGCTTACGCTTCACTCCGCAACTTAAAGATCAGCTTCCCCTCATTGTGGACGGTGAGTTGTGTATTCTGGCCTCCCCAGCCAGAGCGGACTTCAGCTTAATCCAGCAGCGCGGCCGCTTCCGCTCTCTCCCAAAAATTGCCAGTGCAGCAAAAAAACACCCGGCCACCTTGATCTGTTTTGATTTGCTGCATTACCAAGATCAAGATCTCCGCTTCCGCCCCTACCTTGAGAGAAAAGAACACCTGAAACAGGTGCTGGGTCCTCTGTTGCCGTCCCAGCCCGGTGCGAGAGATGCCTCTCTCCGTTTGATAGAGGTGTATGAACAGCCTGATCACTTGTGGGAACTGGTCCTGGCCGAAGATGCTGAAGGCATTGTGGCCAAGCTGGGCTGTAGCGTCTGGCAGAGCGGAAAGCGCACCACCGACTGGATCAAAGTAAAAAACTATAAACTGGCCACCTGCTTTATCACCGCTTACGACAAACAGAATGCCTATTTTCATGTGGGCGTCTTACGGGATAAAGAGGTACAGCCGGTGGGCTTATTTTCCCATGGTTTAAGTGACACTGAACGCCGGGCTTTGGTAGAGATCGTCAAACAGAACAAAGCAGGCGAATCCCGGTCCATGATCACAATGGAGCCCAGTCTATGCGTGGATATCAAGTTTTTACAGGTTTATAAACAGCAGCTGCGGGAACCCCGTTTTGCCGGTTTTCGTACGGATGTTCAGTGGGAGGAGTGCACATGGCTAAAGCTGATCAACAGCGCCAGACGGTCAACCTAGATGGTTATTTAGTTGATTTGACCAGCCTGGATAAATTGGTCTGGCCAGACAGAGACATAAACAAATCGGCGTACCTGTATTATTTATCACATACAGCAGAGTATATGCTCCCCTGGCTGAGAGGCAGGCACCTGACCGTCATCCGTTATCCCCACGGGATTACAGGCGAATCCTTTTATCAAAAAAATTGCCCTGCTTATGCGCCTGAGTTCATCCAGACAGATACCCATGAAGGGATAAACTACATTGTTTGTTCTAATTTAGCCACCCTGATCTGGCTGGGCAATCAACTGGCCCTGGAGTTTCACATTCCTTTTCAACATGTGGAGACTGACAAGCCCTCGGAAATTGTGTTTGACTTGGATCCCCCTGACAGGGAGCAGTTTCATGTCGCTGTGAAGGCCGCATTGATCATGAAGAAGCTGTTTGATAAACTGGGTCTTACTTCTTTTATCAAAACGTCGGGCAACAAAGGATTGCAAGTGTACATTCCCATTCCAAAAAAAACCTACACCTATGGCCAAACGCGCTTGTTCACCTCGTTTGTGGCCCGTTATCTGGTCTCAGAGCAACCGGGACTGTTCACCATTGAACGCTTAAAGAAAAAACGGCGCGGCCGCCTGTATGTGGACTATGTTCAGCATGCGCCAGGCAAAACCATTATTGCCCCTTATTCCCCCCGCGCCAATCCGGAAGCGTTAGTCGCCACCCCTTTATACTGGGATGAAGTGGATAGCCGCTTAAGACCCGAACAATTTTCCCTGAAAAACATCCCCACCCGGCTTAAAAAACAAGGTTGCCCCTTTGAATCCTTTGACAAGGCCCGGGACAACCAACCGTTTGATGTCATTTTGGAGTGGATCAATACGCATCAAAAAGTGTAGGAACGATTCATCCCTTGTATTTGGTCATTTTCACATATGACTCCGTTCACTTTAATAGGTTTTGCAGTTTAAGTGCTTTGGACATATCCCCCTTAATTTTTACTTTCCCCGTCATGACAGCCATGGCGGGGTTAAGCTTACCCTCCGCCAAACTGATAAAATGTTCGTCAGATAAGGCAAACACACAGGCCGCTTCATATGGTGTTCCTTCCACAACTTCCACTTTGTCATCATTAACTTTAACTTGGAAGGTGCCTACCTGTTGTCCATTAATTTCAAATTGAAATACTTCATTAATGTTTTTAATCTTATCCGGACTGTCGTTTGCTTTGTCCACTAACCGAGTCAAGACCTCTTTGACGGACATCGCTTATCCCTCCTCTAGAATTGACCCTAGTAAGAACAGGGTGAAAAAGAGCTGCGGTTTATTTAGCCTCTGAAAGCAGACGATGCTTCAATTCCCACAATTTTTGAGAGAGGTCGACGTGGTAACCATGCGGATTGATCAAACGCCTGATTTCAGGAGCAAAGCGTTCTTTCTCTTGCTGGGCGTAACGTTGTATTTCGGTTAACTTAGGCAACTCATAAACAAGTTCACCATTTTTGAAAATGGGGACAAGCAGTTCCCTAGTTTCAAAGTTTTCCACTTTTTTTCGTTTCCAAGTGTTAACAGGGTCAAAAGCGATAAATGCTTTCCTTGGGATCGGCTCTTCTTCCAGCATGATTAAATCCACCAGGGCCCGTTTGGAATCCCGGTCGTAAAAACGCACTACTTTTTTGTAGCCAGGATTGGTGATTTTTTGCGGGTTTTCACTTACCTTAATTTTAGGTACCAACCGGCCATCTTCTTCCTCAGCGACCAGCTTATACACTCCACCAAGGGCGGGGCAGTCCTTGGATGTGATTAAATTGGTACCTACACCCCAGGCATCAATTTGAGCGCCTTGCGCTCTCAAATCCCTGATCAAATATTCATCAAGGTCGCTGGAAGCCACAATCAGTGCTTCTTCAAAACCGGCCTCATCCAGCATTTTCCGGGCTGCTTTGGACAAATAGGCCAGGTCGCCGCTGTCCAATCGGATGCCGAACTGGACGAACTGATCCCCCAGCTCGTCCTTCATTTTCTTAAAGACTTTAATAGCATTGGGCACCCCGCTGTTTAACGTATCATACGTATCCACCAGCAAAATGCAGTTATGGGGAAAGGTTCGGGCAAAATCTAGAAATGCGTCATACTCGGACGGATAACTTTGTACATAAGCATGGGAATGAGTGCCTTTGATGGGAATGCCAAATTTTTTCCCCGCTAACACATTGGACGTGGCCTTGACCCCTCCCACAAATGCTGCCCTTGCACCGTACACCCCGGCATCAGGCCCTTGCGCCCGGCGCAAACCGAATTCCATCACCAGCCCCCCTCCGGCCGCCTCCACAATCCGGGAGGCTTTGGTGGCAATCAAGGTCTGGTGATTAATCATGTTCAGAATGGCAGTTTCAATGAGCTGGGCTTCCCCTATAGGTGCCCTGACCCTTAACAGCGGCTCGTGGGGAAAGACAACCGTTCCTTCAGGCACCGCATAGAGATCTCCCGTAAACCTTAATTGCTTTAAATACTGTAGAAAATCCTCATCATAACGCTCCACTGACCTTAAATAGGCGATGTCCTCGTCAGTAAACCGCAGCTGGCAGATATATTCCACAACCTGCTCCAATCCTGCCGCGATGGCATAGCCGCTTTGACTGGGGTTCTTGCGGAAATAAAGGTCAAAGACCGTTTGTTGATTCAACTTTCCATTTTTAAAGTGTGCATACATCATATTGATCTGGTAAAGATCAGTTAACAACGTTTTGTTCATCACTTCCCCCAAAGCTCCCTTGTACAAGATTTAGTGGCTCCATTTATGGCGGACAAAGGCCAGCGCCACCCTCCAACCAGTCAACAAAACATAATTAAAGCCAAGTGTGACCAGAATGAATGGCAAAGACGGCACAGCCTGTTCTAAGAAACCTCTGATGACCAAACCAAGTACACCAGCCAAGAGCCAGGCCAAGGACACTGTCTTAAACGCTTGTTTAGGCTGGTTTAATACAGTGGGGCCGAAAACCCCAAGAGCGCCACCAACCACAAACCAGGTGACGAGAAAAGGCCAGGCAGTGCTGAGTACATAACCGGTGGTCACGGTCATACCGTGCTCCATGCCACCTAAAAACACAAACAACAACAATACTATGGCGTCTCCAATCCCTACTAGAGCAGCTGACAACATGTCCACTCCCCCGAAAATATGATGACGTTTCTAATGTACAATAAATTGAGAACAGATTCCACCTTTTGCTATACTAGAACAGGTGACCTTTTGACAACCGAAACTATATCCTGGAAGGAAAGGGGTAATTGGCCGTGAGTCAAGGCGATGTGCAAAAAGCGTTGGAAACATTTGGGCAACTGGATCAGAAAATTTCTCACTTTAAGGAACTGCTGTCGCTGGCCAACTGGGATTTGCATACAGGCGCTCCCAAAAAAGGACGCTCATTACGGTCCAAAGCGATCGGCACCTTATCATCCGAAGTTTTCCAACTTTCGTTATCCACAGAGATGGGAAAATGTTTAGACACATTAAGTGATCCTGACATCCAAGCTCAGTTGGATGAAGTAGTGCGGGCCAAGGTGAGGTTATATAAACGCCATTACAACAAGTCAAAGCAAATACCTCCAGAGGAGTATCAGGCATATGTGGTCTTAACCTCTCAAGCACAAGACGTCTGGATAGAGGCCAAGACAAAAAAAGATTTTTCTATTTTCCGTGAGACCCTCAAAAAAATCGTTGACTTTAATAAGAAGTTTATTGATTATTACGGTTATAAAGATCATCCGTATGACGCGCTGCTTGATGAATATGAGCCTGGTCTCACGGTTCAGACACTGGATCAACTGTTCGGTGATTTGCGGACAAAAACGATAGACTTATTGGAGCGCATTCAAAGTTCAGGCAATCATCCGCGTACGGAGATCTTTCACCAACGGTTTGATATTAAACAACAAGAAGCATTCAGTTTATTTGTCCTGCCCAAACTGGGTTATGATTTAGAAGCCGGACGGCTGGATGTGAGCGCCCATCCCTTTGCCACTGGTCTTAACACAGGCGATGTGCGCATTACCACCCGCTATATGGAAAACGATATGCGCAGTGCGATATTCGGCACCATCCACGAATGCGGACATGCCTTGTATGAACAGGGGGTTAACCCCGAGTTTGAAGGAACCATTTTGTGCGGCGGCACTTCGATGGGCATTCATGAGTCTCAATCCCGCTTCCTGGAAAACATGGTGGGACGCAGCTTTGAATTCTGGACCTATTTCTTTGATGATTTAAAGCGCTTCTTCCCTGAGCAGTTCCAAGATGTTTCTGTGGAGGATTTTGGCCGGGCTGTCAACACAGTGGAACCATCCTTGATTCGCGTGGAAGCAGATGAGTTAACGTATAACTTACATATTATGATCCGCTATGAAATCGAAAAGGAGCTGATGGCGGGTGAGCTTGAAGTGGATGACTTGCCCGCCGTCTGGAATCAAAAGATGGAAGAATATCTAGGCATCACTCCTCCCGATGATGCCCAGGGCGTCCTCCAGGACGTGCACTGGTCTTTTGGCGGCTTTGGTTATTTTCCTTCCTATTCTCTTGGCAACCTGTATGCAGCCCAAATCCTGCACACCATCCGCCAAGACATGCCGGATTTTTATGAGAAGGTGCAGAACGGAGAGTTTCTCCCCATCAGGGAGTGGTTAAGGGAGAACATTCATCAGTATGGCAAACTGTATACGCCCAATGAGCTGATTAAAAAAGTAACCGGAGAAGAGTTAAACGCCAAATACCTGATTGATTACTTTGAAGAAAAATACAGCAAAGTCTATCAGTTGTAACAAACAAGCAACGTGTGAAGTAACCGGTTATCCATGTCACTATTTATTGGTGCCAGTGGTTTTTTTCCACTGGCAGCGGTTATCCAGGCATTGGCTTACCTTTGCTCCTTCATCATGCCTGCCCTGGTGAGGTAGCCTGTTTAAGAGGGAGCCTGTTTAAAAAAGGGCTGTTGTCACTCATTCCCTCTTGCCAGATGTGCCTTCATCCTCTATAATAATAGATTGTCACAAGGCAAACTGATTGATAGTGGAGGAGTACCCAAGTGGCCGAAGGGGGCGGTCTCGAAAACCGCTAGGGCGCCGAATGGCGTCGCGGGGGTTCGAATCCCCCCTCCTCCGCCATTAATCGTTTTTTATTTGTCAAAAAATTGACCATAGTTTACATATTGGAGCAGGGCAGCCTCAATGGCTTGCTTAATAAACGGTCTACGGTCACGAATGATTGCGGCCATATACTGCTGCTGAGTGTGTGGCATGCTCTGGCGCACATAGTCATCCACAAATTCCCCTAGGGGAAGCCCTTTAGTTAAGATCTGGTGGTGGTAACGAGGCAGCAGGAACGGCTGGGACTGGGCAGCAACTTGTCTATCCTTACGGTCAATTATAGTTGCCCATCCTAAAATATGGTAGCGCCCTTGCTCGTCTCGTTCATAGCCGATCTCAATGCCAATGGCACAACTCGCCCTGTTCACAACTTGTAAGGCATGTCTGGCTCGCAGAAGGGAGCCTTTTTTTGTTTCTGCTGAGGAAAGGGGCTGTTCAGATACGCCGCTGTTCACATTGACCGGGTAAAGCTCAGCTTCCAAACCGAGGTGACCCAGGGTCAGGTTAAGATATTCAAGTTTTTTGGAGGATATGGTGCCTACAGCCATATGTAAAGGGTGCTCAATCATCGTTCTGCTCTCCCCAGCCTAGGACGTTAATGTTCTAAATACTCGGCAGGGCCACTTCTAATGATCTTTTCAGCAGGTGTGACATGTTCCAACGTTTGTTGGTAGCGGTTGTGCAGCTGGTTGTAATCCTCCTCACTTATTTGGGGATAGGCGCGTTCTTCCACCAAGGTCTTCATGGGCAGCACCTGGTAAGCCCGCTGTCCGTCCTGCCAATAACGATGGACATAGGTGGGGATAAAATCAACATCCTCTATCCGTGCTTGATCCCCCACTTTAGTGAGATTAACTGACAATATACCACCGATATCCCGCGGATGTTCCCTCTGATTGGAGATAAAGTTGCCTAAGGAGTAAATCACCACCCCTTGCCTGAACGTTCCGTCTTGAACCCACTCCCGAAATTCATAAGGTTGCAGAACATGGGGATGGCTGCCAAAAATCAAATCGGCTCCCCAATCAAACAGTTTGTCCACCCACTGTATTTGTTCTTCATTGGGATCAGACTGATATTCAGCTCCAAAATGAATACAGACAGCGACAAAATCTGCCTCCTGCTTAGCCCGCTTAATGTCTGTTTTCATTTCCTCCTCGTTCAGCAAATTAACCAGATACTCTTTCCCCTCGGGAAGAGGAATGCCGTTTGTACCGTAAGTGTAAGCCAAAACGGCCACAGAGATATTATTGTGCTCAACGACAAGGACATCTGCCCGTTCTTCTGTGGAGCGAAACGTCCCAGTAGCGTGCAATCCGGCAGCTTCCAATGTATCAATGGTGCGAATGAGACCTTGTGGACCACTGTCCAGGGAATGATTGTTGGCCGTGGTGATCACATCAAAACCGGCCTGTTTCAGGGCTTCAGCCAACTCATCGGGGGCGCTGAATAAAGGATAACCACTGTAGCCCCGTTCAGGCCCCCCAAAGGTGGTTTCAAGATTGCCCAAAACAAGGTCAGCTTGCTCAAAAACGGGTTGAACCTTTTCAAAAAAAGGAGAAAAGTCGTATCCCTCCGCCGTTTTGCCCGCTTCGATTTGGGGCATATGCATCATAATATCCCCTACAACCATCAGCTGCAGTTCCTCTACTGATCGTGCTTCCCGCTCTCGAGGGACAGATGGGCTTTCATTAATCCCATCAGCACCATCTGCCTGTTGTTCAGCTGGGATTTGTCCGGTTTGCTCTGCTGTTTCCCCTTGAACATGCTGTTCGGCACCAGGAGTATTCTCTTGCTCAAACAAGGAACACCCCGTTGCCAAAACAACCATGCAGAAAGCAATAATAAACCATTTCAAGCGCATAATATTTAACTCCCATAAGCAGATTGTTCTCTCTCTTATCATAGCAGAATCTGTCCATAATTTATACAGAAACCCGTGTCAACGGGATCTTAACATGATCCTTGTGACACGGGCAGCTGTGGATTCCATTCTTTAAGTTTACATAATTCATATTCTGTTAATAACCCTTCTTCGTTGGCCACCTTAAGCAAGGTTTGGTAATCACTTAAGCTGACATAGGGAATATTTGCTTGTTGGAAAGCTTGTTTGGCCTGTGTCAACTCATAGGAGAAAATGGCCACCACGCCCAGTACTTTCGCTCCAATCTGACTGATCGCTTCAGTCACCCGCAAGGCACTCCCGCCAGTGGAGATTAAGTCTTCCACCACAACCACTTTGTCCTGAGGGGAAATTACACCCTCAATTTGATTTTGTTTACCGTGGCTTTTAGCCTTGGAACGGACATATGCCATGGGTAAGTTCATTCGCTCAGCCACCCAGGCAGCATGGGGAATGCCTGCTGTGGCTGTTCCTACAATAGCAGTAGGCTGGCTGTAATGTTCATTGATCAGCGTAACCAGACCGTCAGCGATCTCTTGTCTTAAGTTAGGATAAGAAAGCGTCAACCGATTATCGCAATAGATGGGCGATTCAATGCCGGAGGACCAGATAAAGGGCTTGCGGGGACTCAGTTCGACAGCACCGATGGATAGTAACTCTCTGGCGATTTTTTCTTTCATGTTAGTTCACCTCATTCATCTCTTTGATTATATTATGGTAAGCTGCCACTGGATCTTCAGCCTGGATGATGGCTCTTCCCACAACCAAGAAATCACTGCCTATTCTCAGTGCATCCCGCGGTGTGGCCACTCTGGCCTGGTCATGGTTATCGCAGCCGAACGGGCGAATACCTGGTGTCACCGTGATAAATGAGGTGCCACAGGTAGATTTAATAAGCGGCACTTCTTTGGCTGCGCAGACCACACCGTCCATGCCGGATGATTGGGCTAAGATAGCATAATGGAGCACCGCTTTTTCAACAGTTCCAGGTATGCCAATCTCTTCATTCAGGATTTGCTCGGAGGTGCTTGTTAATTGGGTTACACCAACTATGAGCGGTCGTTCAGCTGCCGAAGACCCTGCTTCCACGCCTTCCTGTACCGCCTCCAGCATGGCCCGTCCGCCGGCACAGTGGACGGTCAGCATGCTAACCCCCAGTTTGGCTAGAGATTGGGCAGCCCCTTTTACTGTGTTGGGGATATCATGCAGTTTTAGGTCCACAAAGACGTTGATCCCTCGTTCTCTCAATTTTTGAACCAGTTCAGGTCCTTCTGCATAAAACAGTTGCATGCCCACTTTAACAAACATGTCAGGGGCATTAATCCGTTTAACCAAATCAAGGGCCTGATCGCCAGTAGCAACATCTAAGGCCACGATGAGCGGGTTAAGCTTTCGCGCTCCCATGTTTCCACCCCATTCCCGTTAAATCATGAATATACTCAACTCCCATCCGGTCAAGCAAGGACTGCAGCTCATCTATAATTTTGGGACAAATATACGGGTCAACAAAGTTGGCTGTGCCAATCGCCACAGCGGAGGCCCCGGCCAGGAAAAATTCAACGACATCTTCGGCCGATTGGATGCCGCCCATGCCGATAATGGGAATTGACACATGCTGGCTGACTTCATAAATCATGCGGATGGCTACCGGTTTAATCGCCGGCCCGGATAATCCGCCGCTCCCATTGGCCAGAATAGGCTGTTTTGTTTTTAAATCAATGCGCATGCCCAACAGCGTATTGATCATGCTCAGCCCATCGGCACCTGCCTCTTCCACAGCTGTGGCGATGGCCACAATGTTGCTCACATTAGGGGACAACTTCACGAAAACTGGCACCTGGGACACTCCTTTTACGGCCTTGGTCAGTTGGGCGGCAATGTGTGGGTCAGTGCCAAAGGCGATTCCCCCGCACTTCACATTGGGACAAGAGATATTCAGCTCCAAGGCGGCCACATTGGGAGCAGTACTGATCTTCTCAGCCACATAAACATAATCATCTACTGTTGAGCCAGCGATGTTAGCGATGACCGGGACATCAAACTGGGCCAGCCAGGGCAGCTCTTGCTCCAACACAGCCTCCAGTCCCGGATTTTGCAGGCCGATGGCATTTAACATGCCGGCCGGGGTTTCGGCCACACGGGGAGTTGGATTGCCGAATCTGGGCTCTTTTGTGGTCGCCTTTATAGCGATGGCCCCCAAGCGGTCCAGGGCATAAAACCGGCTGTATTCCCGTCCAAACCCGAAGCAGCCGGAAGCAGGCATGACCGGGTTTTTTAAACGAACCGGGCCCAGCTGCACCTCTAAACGTCGCTTAGCTGATGTGGTCATAAAATCACCTCTCCTAACTTAAACACGGGGCCGTCCGTGCACACTTTTTTGTAGGATATTGCCGAGTCCGGCGTGTGACAGACACAAGCCAGGCAAGCACCTATCCCGCAGCCCATGCGTCTTTCCAAGGAGAGATACACTTCTGTTTGATAAGCGCCTGCCATATGCTGTTCAATGGCCTTAAGCATGGGCAGCGGGCCGCAGGCATAGACCGCCTGCCAACTCTCTGGTGGCCAGTGCGCCATGATGTCGGTCACGATCCCTTTGTGTCCCAAACTACCATCCATGGTGGTGACATAGGTCTCCCCCAGCTGATGAAAATCATCAGTCAAAAAACTGTCCTCCTGACTGTTGAAACCAAGGATATGAGTGACCCGGGCGCCTCGCTTAGAGAGACACTTTGACAGGTAGTAGAGAGGAGGGACTCCTACACCCCCGCCCACAATCAGAACCCGGTCAGCTTTATCTCTGTTGCCCAGTGGAAATCCGTTTCCCAACGGGCCGAGTACATCAACCATATCCTCCGACTGCAAGGTGGACAAATACCTGGTTCCCTCTCCTTCCACCCGGTAAATAATCGTCAGTTCCCTTTTTTTCCTGTCCACATCACAAATGCTGAGCGGCCGTCTTAAGAGAGGGGAAGCAGATGAGCCGCATTTGATATGCACAAATTGGCCGGGCTCAACCATCGCTTGCACTCCGTCTCCCTTAAGTGTCATCCGATACACTTGCCGGGCAACGGGGCTGTTGGAGGTCACGGTCAATAAGGACACTTGTGGAACCCCGGGCCGGTTCATCATCGGTTGAGTAAAAGTTTCAGACATGGATAACGCCCTCTTTCTCAGGCTGGGATAGATTGAGACCTGGCATGGGCAAGGTGGAAAAGGTGATCGATTCCAACACTTGCAGCATCGCTGTCGCCGTATCCAGGGAAGTAAACACCACCACGCCGTTTTCCACCGCTTCCCGTCTGATGCGGAAACCATCCCGTGCCGGCTGTTTGCCCTTGGTCAGGGTATTGATGATGAAGCTGGCTTCACCCTTGCGGATGCGGTCCAAGAGAGTAGGCCCTTCTTCATTCACTTTATTGACCATGGTCACAGGCAGCCCGTCTTGCAGCAGGCGTCGGGCCGTTCCTTCTGTGGCCAACAGGTCAAAGCCCAGGCGAGAGAAGCGGCGGGCCAGCGTCACGGCTTCATCTTTATCTTTATCAGCGACAGTGAACAGGACCGAACCTTGGGAGGGGATGGCCATCCCTGCGGCCAACAATCCTTTATACAAGGCTTTTTCCAGGTTAACATCCCGGCCCATTACTTCTCCTGTGGATTTCATTTCCGGACCAAGGTGAATATCTACCTGGCGCAACTTGGCAAAGGAGAAGACAGGCACTTTGACCGAGACCAGCTGATCCTCAGGCCAGTAACCTCCCTCATAGCCCAGCTCGGGTAAGGTGGCACCCAGAATCACCTTGGTAGCCAGGTTAGCCATGGGCACACCGGTGATTTTGCTCAGGAAGGGCACGGTGCGGGATGCCCGGGGATTGACCTCCAGGACATAAACCTGCCCCTCATGCAAGACAAACTGGATGTTCAGCATCCCTTTGATCTTCAGCCCCCTGGCCAGCTGGGTGGTCATTTCTACAATCGTCTGTTTCGTTTCTTCAGACAGGGATTGGGGCGGGTAGACAGCAATGGAGTCCCCAGAATGGACACCAGCCCGTTCAATATGTTCCATGATACCGGGTATGAGCACATGCTGTCCGTCACTGACAGCATCCACCTCCACCTCTTTACCCAACAGGTAGCGGTCAATCAGGACAGGGTGATCGCGGGTCACTTTGACCGCTTCTTCCATATAGGTAAGCAGCTCTTCCTGATTATAGACAATTTCCATCGCCCGTCCGCCCAGTACATAGGAGGGGCGGACCAGCACCGGATAGCCCAGCTCCTCGGCTGCCGAAACGGCTGCCTCAACCGAGGTGACCGTTTTCCCTGGCGGTTGGGGGATATTGAGCCGTTCCAACAGCTGTTCAAACTTCTCCCGGTCTTCTGCCGTATCAATCTGTTCCATCTCCGTGCCCAAGATGCGCACCCCGGCTTCAACCAACGCTTCAGCTAAGTTGATGGCCGTCTGTCCCCCAAACTGGACAATGACACCTTCCGGTTGCTCCTGTTCAATGACATGCAGCACATCTTCCGCATACAGGGGTTCAAAATACAATTTGTCTGAAGTATTAAAGTCCGTAGAGACCGTTTCCGGATTGTTATTAATAATGACCGCTTCATAGCCCGCTTCTTTAATGGCCCACACCGCATGAACACTGGAGTAGTCAAATTCAATGCCTTGGCCGATGCAGATCGGGCCTGAACCAAGCACCACAATTTTCTTGCCTGTCGTCTTGGGCACTTCGTTCTCTTGCTCATAGGTGGAGTAGTAGTAAGGTGTAGCGGACTCGAACTCGGCCGCACAAGTATCCACCATTTTATAGACCGGCTTCAGGCCGGCTTGTTGTCTGAACAGGCGCACCTCTTGCTCCGTACTGCCCCACAATTCGGCAATTTTACGGTCTGTTACCCCTTTTTGCTTGGCTTCCTGCAACAGGGGAAGGTCAAAAGGCTGGTACTGCAAACGGTGTTCCAGCTCCACCAGCTGCTTGATTTTGGACAGGAAGAAGGGGTCAATCTGTGTCCATTCCCCCACCGTTTCCAACTCAATCTGGCGGCGGAAAGCTTCTGCTACGGCAAAAATCCGCTCATCATCCGCCCGGCGGCACTTTTCTTCCAGCTCGTCCACACTGGCTGTTTTCAGCGTGTCCAGTTCCAGATGATAAGCCCCGATTTCCAAGGAGCGCACGGCTTTTAACAGGGATTCTTCAAGGGTGCGGCCGATGGCCATCACTTCCCCAGTGGCTTTCATCTGGGTGCCCAGCTTGCGGTTGGCAGAAGCAAATTTGTCGAAAGGCCAGCGGGGAATCTTAGTGACCACATAGTCAAGAGCCGGTTCAAAACTGGCAAATGTTTGTCCTGTCACCGGATTTTTCAATTCATGCAGGCGGTATCCGACTGCAATTTTGGCCGCCAGTTTGGCAATGGGATAGCCGGTCGCTTTGGAAGCCAAGGCAGAGGAGCGGCTGACCCGGGGATTCACTTCAATCACGTAATATTGATCACTGTGCGGATCAAGGGCAAACTGAACGTTGCAGCCCCCTTCAATTTTTAAGGCGGAAATAATATTCAAGGCAGAGCTGCGTAGCATTTGGTAATCCCGGTCAGACAGCGTCTGGCTGGGCGCTACGACAATACTGTCTCCCGTATGAATCCCTACCGGATCAATGTTTTCCATGTTACAGACCGTAACGCAAGTGCCTGAAGCATCGCGCATCACTTCATATTCGATCTCCTTATAGCCGGCGATGCTCTTCTCAATCAGGCATTGGCCAACCGGCGAGTATTTCAGACCACTGGAAACAATCTCCATCAAACTGGCATCGTCTTGAGCAATGCCTCCTCCCGTTCCACCCAGGGTGTAAGCCGGCCGGATAATCACTGGATAGCCGATTTCTTGCACAAACGCTTCCGCTTCTTCCAGGGAGTGGATAATGGCACTTTCCGGGATGGGCTCACCAATTTTTTGCATCAGGGCTCTGAATTGTTCCCGGTCTTCGGCCTGCTGTATCGCTGCCAAATTGGTTCCCAGCAGCTTTACGTCTGCCTCTTCCAACACGCCGGATTGGGCCAGTTCCACAGCCAGATTTAAACCTGTCTGTCCTCCCAGTGTGGGTAGCAAGCCATCCGGCTTCTCTTGGCGGATGATACGGGAGACAAATTCCAGGGTGAGCGGTTCAATATAAACTTTGTCAACCATGTTGGTATCCGTCATAATCGTGGCCGGGTTACTGTTAACCAGAACCACCTCGTAACCTTCTTCTTTTAACGCTTGACAGGCTTGGGTACCGGCGTAGTCAAATTCTGCGGCTTGGCCAATCACAATCGGCCCGGAACCGATCACCATGATTTTCTTGATATCTTCGCTACGTGGCATAACTGATTGCCCCCTTCTTGCTGTTCTTGCTGACCTTAAATGCCTCCATCATCTCCATAAACTGATCGAATAAATAGCGGGTGTCATAGGGCCCTGGCGACGCTTCGGGATGGAATTGGACCGAGAAAGCGGGCAGGGAGTCGTGGGCCAGTCCTTCAACGGTCCGGTCGTTCACATTGATGAAAGTCACTTTTAATCCTGTCCCTGCTAACGATTCAGCTGCAACAGTATAGCCGTGATTTTGGGCGGATATGAAGGTTTGTTTGCTCTCGGCATGTTGGACAGGATGGTTGCTTCCCCGGTGCCCGAACACCATTTTTTCAGTGGTGGCACCGCAGGCCAAGGCTAACAGCTGATGACCGAGACAAATGCCGAAAATGGGCACCTGGCCAAGAAGGGCCTTAATCGTGTGCGGAGCCTGACGGACATCCTGGGGATCTCCAGGCCCATTGGAGAGCAGAACCCCATCCGGTTTTAAACGCAAGATGTCTTCAGCTGTGGCATCATACGGCACGACCCGGATGTCACACTGCCGCTTGGTCAACTCCCGCAGAATCCCCGCCTTGACACCAAAGTCAAGCACAACGACCCGCTTCCCGCTTCCCGGACAATGGTATGGGTTTGGCGTGGAGACACGGGCCACCTGGTCCCGGGGCAAGATCAGCTGCCCCAGACGGGTATGATCTTCCGCTCTAGGCTCCCGGCCGATGATCAGCATCCCTTTCATGGTGCCAAACATGCGCAGGCGTCTGGTTAAAGCCCGGGTATCCACCCCGTAGATCCCCGGAATATTTTTCTCCTTCAACAGTTCATCCAGGGTTAACGCTTGGCGCCAGTGACTGGGAGCGGTACAATGCTCTTTCACAATCAGAGCTTCCAGATGTGGATTGAGCGCCTCAAAATCATCCCGGTTAATGCCGTAATTACCGATTAAAGGGTAGGTAAAGGTGATCATCTGCCCACAATAGGAGGGATCAGACAAAACTTCCTGGTAACCGGTCATTCCTGTATTAAATACAACCTCGCCAACCACTTCCTTTTCTGCGCCAAAACTTTGGCCTGCAAACTCCGTTCCATCTTCAAGCAGCAAATAAGCCGGTTTGTTTTGGGTCATAAGCTGAACTCCTCTCCTCATCTCCTGAATCGCAGTTAAACCATGCTTGCCTGTGCTTGCCACACCACTGTTCCGTTAACGATGGTGGCGATAGGCCATCCATGGCAGATCCAACCGGCAAAGGGTGTGTTGCGCCCTTTGGACAGAAAATGTTCCGGCCGGATCGGCTGCTCCAAGTCCAGGTCAACAACGGTCAAATCGGCATCAGCTCCAATCCCCAGCCTGCCTTTGTTCAACCCGAAGATTTCGGCGGGTTTAACCGTCATTTTCTCAACCAGCTGGGCCAGGGACAATATGCCTGTTTTAACCAGATGGGTATACAAAAGGGGGAATGCCGTTTCCAAGCCAACAATGCCAAAGGGGGCTTTGAGCATCCCCTGGGCTTTTTCCTCCTCTGTATGCGGGGCGTGATCAGTAGCGATCACGTCAATGGTTCCGTCAACCAGTCCCTTCACTACAGCTTGCTGGTCCGTTTTGGAACGCAAGGGGGGATTCATTTTAAAGTTAGGATCCGGACCAGGGATATCCTCATCGCACAACAAGAGGTGGTGGGGGGCCACTTCAGCCGTTACTTTGACCCCTCGCTGCTTGCCTTCCCGAACCAGACGGACTGATTCTTTGGCGCTGATGTGACAGACATGGTACCGGGCTCCTGTTTCCTCAGCCAGCAAAATGTCGCGGCCGACATGAATGTATTCAGAGTCGGAGGGAATCCCTGGCAAACCGTGCCGCTGGCTGAAGGCGCCCTCATGAACAACGCCGCCTGCGGCCAGGGTGTCATCTTCACAATGGGCCACAATAGGCAAACCTAGCAATTTGGCTTTGATCATTGCCTGTTTCATCATATGGCTGGACTGAACGCCCACCCCGTCGTCAGACAAGGCCGCCGCACCTGCTTCCTTCAAAGCAAAGAAGTCTGTCAGCTCCTCTCCCTGTTGGTGCTTGGTGATAGCGGCAATGGGATGGACATGGACTACACCCTCTCTGACGGCCGTGTTCAACACCTGTTTGATTAATTCAGGCTGGTCCAAAGGAGGGTTGGTATTGGGCATGCAAAAAATAGTGGTAAACCCCCCTCTGGCTGCCGCACGCGTGCCCGACTCGATTGTTTCCTTTGCTTCAAATCCCGGCTCCCTTAAGTGCACATGAACATCGATGAAACCGGGAAACACCCACTTGTTGCGGCAATTGATCTCCCGATGCCCCCGATCGGCAATCTGCTCCTCAAGGGCGGTTATTTTGCCGTTTTCAACGAGAATGTCACCAACAATCTGCTCTCCGCTGTGATTAAGCATATAAGCCTGCTTTAACAAAAGTCCCATGTCGCTCTCCTCCTTTATTGACCGGCTGTTCTTGACGCTGGGCTGCTGGACACAACAAGTGGTACAACACAGCCATGCGCACGTAGACGCCATTTTCCATCTGCTTAAAAATGCGGGATTGGGGTGCTTCCACCAGGGTTGAAGCCAGTTCCACATCCCGGTTGACAGGAGCAGGATGCATGATAATTGCCCCTCTTTTCATCCGCCGTGCTCTTTCTTCTGTCAGACCATATTGCTGGTGATATTCATCCTTGCTCATCGCCAAGGTTTGTTCATGACGCTCATGCTGGATTCTGAGCATCATGATCACATCCATCTCCTCCAGCAGCTCGTCGAAATCATACCAGCATCCACGGGGCACCCAGCCCGCACCTGTCTGATTGAGACAAGCAGGGCCAGCAAAATACACTTTGGCACCCAGCTTGGTCAAGCCGTAATAATTGGAGCGGGCCACGCGGCTGTGGTGAATATCCCCCACGATGGCGACCTTCAAGCCCCGCAAGCAGCCAAACTCTTGTTTGATCGTCAACAGATCAAGCAAACACTGTGTCGGATGTTCCTCATTGCCTGTTCCGGCGTTGATCAGTGCCAAGCCGGTCCGTTCCTGCAAGTCATCCATCAGTCCGTTTTGGGAATGGCGGATGACTGCTGCTTTTACACCGATGGCTGCCAATGTTTTCAACGTGTCATACATTGACTCTCCCTTTTGCCTGCTCGATGCCGATTCTTGAAAATTAAGCACATGGGCCCCTAAACGTTTTTCGGCCACCTCGAATGAAAAACGGGTGCGGGTACTGGGTTCAAAAAACAGGTTAGCTACACATTGTCCTTCTAAGCTGCCTGCATAGTCCTCACCGCTTTCCTTCATCCGCTGTGCCGTGTCCAACAGCATATTCAGTTGGCTACTATCCAGGTGTTGAATCCCTGTTAAATGATTCATTGTTGGCCCCCTCCCCCTGTTGAAGGCTAATTTTGAGAGTGTAATCGAAAACCCTTTAGTCACAAGCATCTATACTAAAAAAAGCATCTTACCCTTGAGGAGTAAGATGCTCATACAACCAGATTCAGCTACACCGCTCTTCAGTGGGCACGTGCAGACGTACCTTGGCTGCTCCCAGACATCCCTTGTTATGCCTGGATGCGGCCACACAGCACATGCTCCTGCGGCTCTCTGTCCAGCTGATATCAGAATCGCACCTTAACAGCCTCACGGGACTGTTCTTAAAGGTACTGTCTCTATTCTTTTTCCCTTATGATTCGGGCAACAGGAGATTGAGAATAATACCCACGATGGCAGCCAGCGCCATGCCGGCCACTTGCACATTTGCGGTGATGTTGATAAAAGCACCGCCGACTCCTGTAATGAGAATCACAGAAGCAATGGCCAGGTTTCGTTTTTGGCCAAAATCAATGCGCTGGTCAACCAGCATGCGGATCCCTTGCAGGGCAATCACCCCAAACAGCAGGATGGCCACGCCTCCCATCACATTGGTGGGAATCGATTTGATCAGTTCACTCACTTTGGGACTGAAGCCGAACATGATGGCCAGTACGGCCGCCCCGCCGATCACAAAAGAACTGAATACTCGGGTGATAGTCAGCACACCAATATTTTCTCCATAGGTGGTGTTCGGCGGTCCTCCAAGCAGAGACGCTATCATGGTGGCCACGCCGTCACCGAGAATCGAGCGGTGCAGACCGGGTTTCTTCAAAATATCCCGTTCCATCAATTTGCTTAACACCATTTGGTCTCCTATATGTTCGGCCAAAGTGACAAAGGCAACCGGGACAATCACTACAACGGCCAGCCAGGAAATGACCGGATCATAGGTGACAAAGGGGATCAAAAGACCATCCGGCACTCCCAGCCATTTAGCATCTCGAACGGACTGTAAATCGATCATGCCCAGGGCAAAAGCATAGACATAACCAACGATAATGCCGATCAAAATGGGAATCAGTCCAAAGAACCCTCTAAAGAAGATGGTGGCCAAGATAGTCGCAGCCAACGTGACCAAAGCAACACTGAAATGAACGGTGCTGTACTCTCCGTCTGTTCCGGGAATGGTCATGGCCATGTCAATGGCCACGCTGGCCAGCCCTAAACCGATTACAATAATGACCGGTCCCACGACAACCGGAGGCAGCATCCGCTTCAGCCAATCCACCCCCAGGTAGTGAATAAACAAGGCCACAAGCCCGTAGACCACCCCTGCCAGAAAGCTGCCAAACATGGCCGCTTCGGGCCCGTCAGCACCAATGACGGCAATAAGCGGGGCGATAAAGGCAAAGGAAGACCCTAAGTAAGCCGGTATTTGTCCACGGGTAATCAAGAGGTAAGCTAATGTTCCCAGCCCGCTGGTCATCAAAGCGACGGCAGGCTCTATCCCGTCGATTAAGTAAGGAACCAGAATCGTAGCGCCAAACATAGCAAATAAATGCTGTAAACTAAGCATCAGCCACCGGTGGCCCGGCGGTACATCATGCACATCCATGACCATTGTCTGTTTACTCTCTTCCAATGTGGTAACTCCTTTCCCTTTCACGCAGCGTTATGAACGGTATAAGTTGAAGTTCCGTCGCCTGTAGCTCCTTTATGATTCTTGCCTGATTTGAACTTGATCCACTTCATCCACTTCCTCAACTTGAACCGCGATGAGCTCCTCTTTAGATGTCGGTACGTTTTTACCTACAAAATCGGGACGGATGGGCAGTTCTCTGTGGCCCCGGTCAACCAATACGGCCAGCTGAATACGGTCAGGACGCCCCTGGTCGATCAGGGCATCCAGTGCGGCGCGCACCGTCCGCCCCGTATAGAGCACATCATCAACCAAAATAACGATTTTTCCCGTAATATCCCCTGGCAGGTTGCTTCCTTTGTACAAAGGTTGTTCATCTTCACTTTTGTAGCTCAAGTCGTCCCGGTAAAGGGTAATGTCCAATTCACCTACCGGTACCTGAACTTGCTCAATCTGCTCAATCTTTTCTGCCAAACGCTGAGCCAGATGAACCCCTCTTGTCTTGATGCCCACCAAGATACAATCGTTCACGCCCTTATTGCGCTCAATAATTTCATGGGCTATGCGGGTCAGCGCCCGGCGAATCGCATCTTTATCCATAAGCACCCGTGCTTTGGACATCTTCCAATCCTCCTTGTCATTCTGCAGGCATTAAAAAAGTCTCTTGTGCATCACAAGAGACTTAGAAAGGCATAGAAGCGGTATATTGACATCATATCCGGCCACTTTGTATTCACGATCATCCATGATTAGGGGGGTTAAACAGCGGATATGATGACCACACCTTGGACAGTGAAACGGCACTGTCCCCTGTCACCTTTCCAGCCTCTCGGGACTGAATTAAAGGTCGAATAGATATGCGGCTTTATTATTAAGTTATTATGGCACACTCCCTTGATTATGTCAATGCGACTTGGCCCCTTTTGATGTGTTTGGGACTGATATAAATTTTTCCTCCTTCATCCATGGTCATCAGGAACACCTCTTCCGGATGCTGATAACCCCTTTGTCTTAGCTGATCCACAAGCCAAGTTTCATTTCCCACCTTCTTCAGGTTGGGATGGACAATTTTCCCATCTAGAATTAACACTGTAGGATAGCCTTTAGGTGGCAGAGGGACTGGCTTCACATCGCTGACAGTCGCTGACTGGTATTCACTCTTTTTAATCACGCTGATCTCCCCGTTGGATTCCAGGATGGCGTAGTCCACCTCAGTCAGATCAATCGCGTTCCGCAAGCGCAAGTCCATTAACAAAGATTCAACGGTGATTTTGGTTTTCTTTAGCTGTTCAGGCAAAATTTTGCCATGTTCAATTAAGATAATCGGTTCATCCTCGACGACCCGGCGGAATTTAGGAGCATGAAGGGCAATATAAGACAAGAACAGATGGAGACCTGCAATCAGTGAGGCAGCCGCTAAAGGGCCTCCCAAGGGCACATTACCGGTAGACAACGGCTCACCAAGCACATCCCCGATAATCACGCCAAATAAAAAGTCAAGGGGATGGATGGTACCAATCGACCGTTGACCCAAGATTTTCAGGATAACAAACGTGTACACATAGACAATCAGGGCTCTGACCAGAAAGCCCCAAACAGGCAACTGTTCCGAGCCTGTCCAAAACTCAAACATGACAGCTAACCCCCATTAATCGTGATTTAAAGACCTGCTTGCTTTTTATCATGTGTTGAACATTGCTCAATATACATAGCCAAATTGCAAATAGAGACACATAATTTTGCCTAAAAAATTAAATACTAGCGATAGTTTAGCAAATATTACCTTTCCCATCTGTACTATCAGCAGGAGGAACTATCCATGATTGAAGAATCCCTTGTGGTGATTGTGCGGGCCCTGATCTCTTTTTTCACACTGCTCATTTATACCCGCTTGTTAGGTAAACAGCAAATGGGCAACCTGACCTATTTTGACTATATTAATGGGATTACCATTGGCTCCATGGCGGGAACCCTGGCCACAGATTTGTCCACAGAAGCATGGGTACATTGGCTGGGCTTAACCGTTTTTGTTTCGGTTGTTGGTCTTCTCCAATACACAGATCTCAAAAACCGCTATTTATCGAAAGTGGTCGATTCAGAACCGGTGGTGGTCATACAAAATGGAAAGATATTGGAGAACAACCTCAAAACTGCCCGTGTCACCCGGGATGAGTTATTCATGCAGCTGCGCCAGAAAAATATGTTTGATATCACGCAAGTCCAATATGCCATCTTGGAACCTGACGGCAATTTTTCGGTTCTCCCCAAAGCAGCGCATCAACCGGTTACTCCCAAAGATCTCAATATACCGGTCCAACCGGCTGAAATGATGACAGAAGTGATCCATGACGGTGTTGTTTTAAAACAAAATCTGGAACAAAGAAGCAAGGATATGGCTTGGCTTAGACTTCAACTAAAAGCACAAGGGATCCAGGACCCCAAAGAAGTCTCTTTCGCTGCCATTCTTCCTAACGGGTTATTATATGTGGACAAGTTTGAGGACCGGGTCAGCAACAAGGCAGATATCAGCGATTACAAAGGACCCTTCTAAAAATGTTGGTGAGGTGAAAGGTCATGTGGCGCAAATGGCTGTTATACATCGTTCCCACCCTGTTTCTTGCACTCAGTATCTCCGTGATGGCTGGAGGCAAATATTTAAAGCAGCCCTTTGGTGAGGATGACAAAGTGTATGAAGCAATTCAACAGCTGGAAACCCTTGCCAAGAACAAGGACTGGGAACAAGCCCGGGAACGCATCGATTATGCCAGCAAAGCATGGCAAAAAGTGGTCAACCGGATTCAGTTCAGTGTTGAGCGGGAAACGGTGTTTGAAATAAGCGGAGCACTGGCCAGGATGAAAGGAAGTGTGGAAGCGGAAGATGACCAAGCACTTCTGGTGGACATTTATTATTTCTACGAGCTGTGGGACAGCCTTGGCTCTTGATTCGCTTCCGTTCTTACCCCTTTGGTTTAAAAATCAGTGCGGCCAAAAATCCAAATATAATGGCTGAAGAGATACCGGCACTAGTGACTTCAAAAATACCGGTCACGATGCCAACGAGACCGTTTTTTTCTGCTTCAGCCAAAGCCCCATGAACCAGTGCGTTACCGAAACTGGTAATCGGAACGGTGGCGCCCGCACCAGCAAAATCGATCAGTGGTTCATACAGTCCCAATCCATCCAGAACTGCCCCACTCACCACCAGTATGGTTAAAGTATGGGCGGGGGTCAGCTTAAAGAAATCCAGCATGATCTGTCCAATCACGCAAATAAGCCCTCCTACAACAAACGCCCAAAAGAAGCTGGCAATCATCTGCCTCATCCTCCTCTGCTTTCAATGACGACAGCATGGCAAATGCAAGGAATGCTTTCCTTTTGCTGAACCGTAATGGGAGATAACAAGGCCCCAGTAGCTGCCACCATAATTTTGCGCCATCTCCCCTCCATCATGCCTTTAAACAGATGACCATAGGTGACCGCAGCTGAACAAGCCGCTCCGCTACCCCCGGCCAAAACTTCAGGATGGTCGCCATACATTAAGATGCCGCAATCTTGAAACTTGTCCTCTGAGACATCAAGACCGTGTTTTTTCATGAGGTCATAAGCGATGCGATACCCGACACGTCCCAAGTCCCCAGTCACAATCAAATCGTAATCGGCAAAAGAGACCCTCAAGTCCCTGAAATGGGCTTCAATGGTATCAACTGCCGCAGGGGCCATAGCTCCCCCCATATTGAACGGGTCGGTGATGCCCATATCTACAACTCTTCCTATCGTACAAGATGTAATATGGAGCCCTGTGTTGGAGACCGCTTTTTGGCCGGACTGAATAATGGCTGCTCCCGCTCCAGTGACCGTCCATTGGGCCGTAGGGGGTTTTTGTCCCCCGTATTCCGTCGGATAGCGGAACGTTTTTTCAGCTGAGGAATTATGGCTGCTTGTGCCGCATAAAACGGTATGGGCATTACCACTGTCCACCAATTGGGCCGCTAAAGCCAGCCCTTCCATCGAAGTGGAGCAAGCACCAAAGACGCCTAAAAAAGGAACTGCAAGTGTCCGTGCCGCAAAATTGCTGGAAATCAGCTGAGACATGAGATCCCCGCCGATAAAAAATTGGATCTGTTCTTTTTCCAGCCCTGCTTTTTCGATCGCTTTTTCACAAGCATCTTCCAGCAGTCGCTTTTCTGCCTTTTCCCAACTGTCCTGTCCTATCCAGGTATCACCATGGATCAAATCAAAATCACGGGCTAACGGCCCTTTTCCTTCAAAAGGACCAACCACGCTCGCAGCCGAAGCAATAACAGGCTGACTGGGAAAAATCCATGTCTGATGACCTTGCAGCATTGATTATCCTCCTAAATTCGTGATGAGATAGTGGATAATGCCAATAAAGAAAGCGGCTACCACACCAAAGACAATGACGGGACCGGCCAGTTTGAACATGTTGCTCCCGACACCTAAGACAAAACCCTCGCTGCGATGCTCAATAGCCGCTGAAGCAATCGCATTGGCAAAGCCAGTCACAGGTACCGCTGTCCCTGCACCGGCCCACTGGGCGATACGGTCATACACCCCAAATCCCGTCAACAATGCTGCAATGAGAATAAGGGTCGCCACTGTCGGATCCCCTGCCTTCCGCTCGGTAAAGTCAAAAAAGGTCGTATAGAACAAGGTGATGGCCTGTCCCAGCGCACAAATAGCACCCCCTGCTAAAAACGCGCGCAAACAATTCATCAAGAGAGGGCGTTTGGGCTCCCGTACCTTGGCAAAAAGCTGGTATTCCTTCTGAGTAGGGGTCAATGTTTTTTTCTTTTTATCTGACATGATTACTTCACTCCTAGGTTGTAAGATGAGGCTCCAATTGTTCCGTTAGCTCTTTAAGCTCCTTGGCAAACTGGTGGTATTTCCGTTTCCATTCCTGATTTTGGGTCTCCAATGCATGGCTTAGCAGATCAGCTTCCACTTTTTTCAATGTAGCCAGTAACAAAGCTTTGGCCTTGGGTTGCGGAAGCTGAATGGCATCATCAAACAGATCGAGATACAGTTCCCCCATTGAATCCACCTGGCCAATAAACACATTTTCGGGATTTACTCCTATTTTTTTCAACTCGGTAAATAACCATTCACGATTTAAACCCAGGCTGGTCAGGGGCTCATCCATTATTTTTCCATCTAAAATCACGGTTTGCGGCTCCCGGGCCTGACTGACGTTTAAGCGCATGTCTTGCGGAGTAAGCGGCTGTTTTTCCCGTTTAGGCAAGGCTGTGATATCTCCGTTGGCCTCCATCACGGCAAATTCTACATCGGCCACCTGGAAAATGTTTTTGCGTCTGAGCTGGGATAACAGCTCTTCACCCGTCAATCTGGCCGATTGCAGATTTTCTTCCAACACTTTACCGTTTTTAATGACCACAATTTCCTTGCCATAGAAATGGTCATGGGCCCATTTGGACTTTTGCACCAAATACTGAACGAGCAGCACAGCGAGAAACCAAATGAACAGCCCAATCAGGCCATAAGCCAGATTTTGAACGACATTCAAGGCGATCAAGGCGATCATGACCGCTGTAACCAAACCCACGATATAGTCAAACCAAGTCATGCCCGAGACAGGTTTGCGTCCTAAGAGCGGCACGGCAAGCAGAAGGAGTGCGAACAGCCCCGCCGTCCGCAAAACAATGATTAACCATTCCTGCATATTCCACATTCACCCTTTCTTTCATTTGCCTGCACTCACGATGTTAAAAGCCTTTGTATTGCGGCTCTTCAAATTCCATTTCCTGCAAACGCTGATCCAGCTCGGCTATGATCTGTTCCGCTTGCTGCCTGCATGTTTTAAATGTTTCTTTAACCTGTTGGTCAGGATGGTGGGCGGCATATGTCTCCATGGTCGCTGCCGCCCCTTTTAAAGAAGCTATGGTTTGTTTTAACTTTGAAGCGACGGTCATGAACATCATTCCTCCTCTAGAGGCCTAGCGTTTTCAGTGGCTGACAGTTGGGCTTCCGGTTCATTTAAAGAAATTAAATATTGGATCAAGGCTTCTTGCTCTTCGGGTGTAAAGCCCGCCTCCTCATCCACCCAATAGTGATGGCCGCTCCCTGTGACACGGGCCTGTTGCAATTGAGGTGAACGGCGGTTCGCCTCAATAACTTTTGCTCTCAGGGACCGGTTCACCAAGGCACGTAAACTGTTTTCAGGGTCCGGTTTAATTCCTTTCAGCAAGGTTCCGGTCAAACCCACTTGTTGGTCCGGATCAGGCCCGACGGCCACACCCCCGTCGTGCAGGTAAGGAGCCGACCAATACAAGCCCACTAAGCCCTTAACCTTGTATCCCCCATCTGTGCCATAGGCATAGGCCAGTTTAATTTGCTCGGGATCAACATGGTCAATAGGCACTTCCAACACCGAGGCATTTTCAGGCACGGGGACCGGGGTATTCGGCGGATAGATCACCGGGTTTTTCATGATTTTTTGTGTCCCTTTAAAAGCTTTTGCCCTCGTCGGTTCCGTCTGGATCTCGCCTGCGGAAATGACACGGTTATTGGTATAAGCAGGACCGGCATGACAGCTGATACACCCTGCCCGCCGGAACACTTCCCGCCCTTTCTGAACCGTATCTCGATCCAACTTAATCTTAGGTTCAGGTGCCCTCAACCCATTCTGATAGGCAGACAGGGCATTGATTTGTTCACCTACGTGGTAACCGGGAGAACTAACGATAGTGCCATTGGGAGTAAAGAAAGAGACATTAGGAAAAGTAGGCGGCTTTATATTTTCGTTGATCCCCACAAAACCAGGTGTTGGATCTATCTCCTTGAAAAACTCCGACGGTTTTTGTCCGGATTCAGGGCGGTAACGAAATTTGGGATTGGCTGCATTTTGCAAAATGGTGCCGATATAAACCTCTTTATCTATGCCAAATAAGCTTTCACTTTGCTCGTACTGTGCCAAAAGATCAGAGTTCTGGGCATGAACATTATTATTTAAACTGCTCAAACCGTTAAACGGGCCAGCAAAGGCAAAACCACTCCAACCATAAGGATGATCTCCCCAAGTGAATGAGTCGGGAATTTGGGCAGGATTGGCTGTCAGGTCCATTGTCGAATCAAAGTTGCCTGGCGGCCAGCTGGCCAGGACCTCATCAACAGCCTTTTCCAGTTCATAAGGATCAGGGAGAGGCACCTTCTTTCCAGCACTTGTTTCAACCGTCCGTCCCTCATCTCTTATGTAGTTTTGCAACGCTTCAATCTCCGTATTGGTCAGATAGGCAGCTGAATTGGACGCTAAAGCCAAAAGAAGCCCTGCATTTAAATTGCTGTTCGGGGCCCCTTCCACCACCATTCCTGTTTCACGGTCAACCGTAGCATGGCACGCGGCACAACTGATGCCGACTCGGACGCGCCCTTCAGATAATGTAATCGGCATGCCTAAAGGGGTATAAGACCCTTTGGGGACATCGAGCCCTGTATCGATTTTGGTTCCTTTACGATAAATCTTGTCTCCAATCTTGACCGTTTCGGCCAGCTCAACCTGCAAATTATCCGTTCCTTCACCCTTTAACTCCATGATTGCTCTCATGATATTTTGCAGGGTTAAGGGGCCATCAAGAAGCCCTAAAATATCAGTTAAAAAAACCTCATTGCCAAACGTTTCTTTATAAAACATTTCCCGGCCTAAGCGGACTAGTTGATCATCCACTCTAACCGCGCCGTTCTCCGGAGCCAATAACGCTTGTCCTTCCTCTGTTTGTAATAATTGCTGTGACTCTTCCCGGGTGATAAATTGTCCCCACAAATCATAACCATAATCCACACCCCGATCTTCGTTTGCCAAACTGGCATATTGACCGGGTGCAGCTATGATGTTGTTTTCAGGAGGCATATAGGCATAGCGGGGTTCTACAACATAGAGGGTAACAATCACAATCAGTCCGAGAAGAAAAACAACAAACACAGCTCCCCTTAACAACCACTTCATTGGCAAAGCTCCTTTTATCCTGATAAAACTCTTGTAAAAACATTAAAACGATAGGCTGTGGAAACCCAAGATGAACATCTTGGGTTTCCCGCTTTTGTAGTCCTTTATTGTTGTTGCTTAAATTGGGGCTCTTCATCCAACACTTGCTGATAACGCCCTTCCAGTTGGGTGACGATGTTTTTTTGTTGCTGAGCCAATTGTTGAAACAATTGCTTAGCCTGTTGGTTTTGTGTTTCCAAAGCAAACTGGGCTAAGCTGGCTTCAACACTTTTGGCTGAAGAGATGGCTTGTTGTAATTGGGTTTGTACTGTCATGTGTCTCACTCCCTTCCCTTCATTAACGTGTCCCCTCCTCACTATTTTCATGAATGGAAAAAAAAGAGATTGCTCTTCAGAGCAACCTCCTCACAACTTGATACATCCAAGTATATAGATAGTCAACATTACCCCTGTACGGATAGCTTCTCATTTATACCGTGTTGCAGCAAGTACATCTTATAATAGAGTCCTTTTTTGGCCAATAGTTCTTGATGGGTTCCCCTTTCGATGATTTCACCTTTGTGCAAGACCAGGATCAGGTCTGCCTCCTGAATGGTAGATAACCGGTGGGCAATGGCAATCGTTGTCCGGCCTTGGCGCATGTTGGCCAATGCTTCCTGAATTGCTTCCTCTGTTTCTGTATCCACACTGGCTGTGGCTTCGTCCAAAACCAATATCTTTGGATTTCTGACCATTGTCCTGGCGTAGGAAATTAATTGGCGCTGACCGCTGGAATATGTGGCTCCCCGCTCTCCCACCGGTTCCTGATAGGTGCGAGGCAGTTTTTCGATAAACGAATCTGCTTGCACAAACCTGGCCGCTGCCTGAACATCCTGCTCAGAAAACGATGGATCGTTTAAGGTAATATTAGAGCGGATATCACCCACAAACAAAAAGGGATCTTGTAACACCAAGCCCACTTTCTTTCTCAATTCCTCATCCTTGTAATGTTCAAGAGGCACGCCATCGATTAAGATTTGTCCTTGTTTAAGGGGATAAAAGCGAAGCAGCAGGTTAACAATGGAACTTTTGCCGCTTCCGGTATGGCCGACCAGAGCCACTGTTTGTCCCGGCTTGGCTTCAAAGGAGATATTTTTGAGCACATTTACTTTGCCGTCATAACTGAACGTCACGTCTCTGAACTCAATATGGCCTGAAGTGATAACAGGATTCCCGGTGCCTTGCTGACCGGGAGCCAACTCAGTCTCGTCCAAAAGCCCAAAAACCCGTTCTCCGGCAACCAAAGCTTGCTGCAATTGGGACAGACGCATCATCATCATATTGACAGGTTCAAAGAAGCGATCCAGGTAAGTAACAAAAGCCCATACCACCCCTATTTCCACGCCGCTTAAAAAGGATTGGTGCCCAAAATAACCTAACACAAGTACGATGGCCACAAGATAAATCAAGTCAGTGGCTGGCCGCAGCAATAAGCCATTAAAACGAACGGTTTTTAGGTGGGCTTTATAATGCTCATCGGTAATGCGGTAGTACTCATCCCGCAAACGCTGCTGCTGACGGAAAGCTTGGATGACGCCCATTCCTTGCAAGGATTCGTTTAATTTGGCATTAAGCAAGCTCAGCTTTTGACGGGTGATGTGATAGGCCTGGGAACTTAAGCGGCGGTAGAGACTCATCACCGCGATAATCAAAGGGAGCAGGGCCAGGCAAAACAAGGCTAAGCGGGTGTCCAGATAAAACATAGCCACAAAAATGCCCAATAGAAAGACTGTGCTTTGAAGGAAAATGGCTAGAACACTGATATACAATTCTTTAATGGCTTCCGTATCGTTGGTGATCCGGGAGACAAGACTTCCCCCCGGAGTACGGTCAAAGAAGCTCAAACCTAAATGCTGGACTTTGCTGAACACATCCATCCTTAACTGCTGGATGATGTATTGGGCAATTTTTTGAAAAGAGAACGACTGATAATAGGTTAGGGCCACCGATGTTAAATGCAAACAGATATATAATGCGGCCAAAAAAACAATAGCCTGCCAGTCAAACAAGCCCGGGGTAAGATAGTCATCAATAAAGGTTTGTACCAGTATCGGCCCGACCAGATCGGCTCCCGTGGCCAAAAGCAGAACCAGAAAAGCACTACTCAGCCCTCTCCAATGGGGGCGCGTATAGCCCAGCAAGCGCTTAAATACATGTTTCCTGCTTAGTTTTTCTTCTGCAACGCGCTGTTCCGAGTGGCTAGAAGCAAGTGACTGACTCACCGTTTATCCCCCTTTCTCCACGAGCGATTCCAGTTGTTGATGCTCATACATGAGCCGGTACCAGCCACCAAGGGCTATCAACTCCCGATGGGTCCCCCGCTCCACAATTTGGCCTTCGCTAAGCACAATAATTTCCTCGGCATGCTCCACACTGCTTAAGCGGTGTGAAGTGATCAACGTTGTCTTGTCGCGCCGGAAAGCCTTAAGTGCTTGTAGGATCGATTCTTCCGTTTTGGCATCTACGGCCGACAGTGCATCATCCAAAATGAGAATTTCAGGATCCATCAGCAGGGCCCTGGCAATGGAAATACGCTGCTTCTGCCCTCCGGATAAGGTGACCCCTCTTTCACCCACAACCGTCTCATAACCTTGGTCAAAATGCAGAATATCGTCATGAATACAGGCGATCCGGGCTGCCTCTTCAATCTCTTCCATCGTCGCTTGTGGATTTCCAAAGGCAATGTTTTCCCTTATCGTTGCTGAAAACAGGAAATGATCTTGCGGCACATAGGCAATACTCTCCCGCAAAGCATCCAGCCTATAGCGGTAGATGGAGACGCCGCCAATTTGAATATCTCCCTGGGTACAATCAAATTCCCGCAGCACTAACCGAACTAAGGTGGTTTTCCCTGCTCCCGTTTTGCCGATCACGCCCAAAGTATGGCCTTTAGCCAGCCGGATGCAGATATGTTGCAAAGCGGGGTGATGTTGTCCCGGGGGGTAGACGAAAGTGTGAATATCAAACTCAATATCACCCTGGGGTTTGTTAACAAGGGCCCCTTTTTCCTCCTTGATAGCAGGCTCTAAACTTAACAGACGATTGACGCGGTCGTAAGAGGCACGCCCTCTTTCCACAATATTGAACAGCCAGCCAAAAGCCAACATAGGCCAAATCAACAGGCCCAAATACATGGTAAAGGTGGTCAGCTGCCCCACTGTCATCTCTCCGCGGACGATAAACCAGGAGCCAAAGCCAATCGCCAGGAAAAATGAAATACCCACAATGAGAGAGATGGTGGGATCAAACAGGGAATCGATGCGGGCCACGGCAATGTTTTTACGCACAACATCATCGGTTTGTCGCCGAAAAGCGGCTTTTTCCGCTTCTTCCCGTCCAAAAGCTTTAATCACCCGCATGCCGGAGATATTCTCCTGTACTTTATCATTTAAATCTGAAAAAGCCGCTTGAGCCAGATGAAAGCGCTGATGCAGCAGTTTGCCATAGTAGCTGGTGGCCCAGGCCATAAATGGCATGGGAATCAAGACAATCAAGGTTAACGGAGCATGAATCGCGGTAAACATGATGATAATCACCAAACCTCCCAGCGTCAGGGAATCAACAAAGGTTAACACCCCTTCCCCCGCGGTGGCTTCAATGGCTTGCACATCATTGGTGGAATGAGCCATCAAATCTCCGATGCGCCGCTGCTCAAAAAATTCAGGGCTCATCCGGGTAAAATGATGATACAGGCGGTTGCGCAACAAGCGCCCCAACCGTAAGGCAGCCCCAAAAATCAATATCCGCCAGGCAAAACGAAACACGTACACCAACACACCAGAGCCAAGTAATATGCCCAGCCAGCGCCACAATTCAGCCGGGGTTAATGATCCCTCGGCGATGCCGTCCACAATAAGCCCTACCACATAGGGCGGCAGCAAAGTGAGCAATGAGACAAGCATTAATAACATAACACCTGACAGGTAACTTGTTTTTTCCCGTTTAAAAAACCACAATAAATCTTTAAAAATGCTCATCGTCTTATCTCCAGTCCTTAAATAAACTAAGCTGATCAGTATACGATGAAAACGTTTAATCCTGAACCGAATCAAAATTTTGAAGAGCAGAAAAATTATATCGTTATCCGCCTGAATTGTAAAGGTGCTTAAGGACTGTCAAATGCGATTGACTGTCTATCTGGCAAAAACCAAACAAAAAAAAAGCCCTACCTGCAGACAGGGCCTTTAATAAAAGGAGAGATGCTTGCAATAAAAAGAGAGATAACAAAAGCCGCTTAAGACGTAAAGTGCTTGTCGGACCCAAGATGATTGAGGCGATTTTGATTGGTGCTGATAATATAAATGGCGGCAGCAATGATGCCCAGTAATATCAGGGTGCCCACATTGAACCATCCTTTTTCACCATACCAAACAATAGCGTAAACAGTGGCACCTGCCGTCAAAGCATAATAGAGAAAGGGCAACATCGTTTTACGAATCACTGTCCCTTCCCGCCCGATCAAACCAGCCACAGCCGAAGCAGCCACAACGTTATGCACACAGATCATGTTTCCGGCTGCACCGCCCACGGCCTGAAGGGCCACAATCCAAACGGGGTCAACACCAATCCGGTCCCCCACTCCGAACTGGAACAAGGAGAACATCATATTACTTACTGTATTGCTCCCCGCTACAAAAGCACCCAAGCCGCCGATGAAAGCCCCAAACAAGGGCCAGGCCGATCCCGCTAGTGCTGCCACGCCATCGGCCAGGGCAATGGGCATCCGTTCAAACCCGGCTGCCCCTCCCTGAGTGTTAATAAACACCTGCACCATGGGCACGGTAAAAATAAGTGCCGTTGAAGCCGCAATCATCGTTTTGCCAGAACCGGCCCAGGCACGCCTGTAAGAAGCTGCATCCATCTGGTGAATGAAGAATGTGATTAAGGAGACAAGAATAAAGATTGTTCCAGGTAAAAACAGGGGCTGAAAACTAGCAGTGATTTCTGTTCCAAAAATATTGGGAAACGTCACGGTCCATGCTTTCAACCAGTCTTCAAACGGAAGGCTTTTCAACCGTGTCAATACAAGAAACAAGCCGACCAGAATATAAGGGGCCCAAGCCTTAAACATACTCATCCTGCCGTTTTTGTGTTCCATGTCTTCCAATGTAATGCGGCCAATCCATTCCGGATCCCAGTTCTCCTTTTCGTCAAAATCCCAGTATTCCTCTTTTGGAGGCATGAGAAAGCCTTTTTTGGCAGCGGTTACAACAATGGCCAAACCAATCAGCCCACCAAGCATGGACGGGAATTCAGGTCCTAATATATTGGCTACAATCAGGTACGGAATAGTCATGGCAAAGGCGGCGAACAAGGCAAACTTCCATACTTTAAGCCCCTCGCTAAATGATTTGTTTTTGCCAAAGAATCCGGTCATAAAGGCAACCAGAATTAAGGGAACAAGCGTTCCTGCCAAAGCGTGCAACAAAGCTACCTTAGCGCCAATCATATTTAAAAACAGGTTCCAGTCTGCATAGCCAAGCTGGGTGATATAAGAGGTGACTCCTTCATCTGTGCCACTGCCCAGCCCGCTATTCACACCAACCAAGATGGGAGTTCCCACTGCCCCAAACGAGACAGGGGTTGACTGAATAATCATGCCTGACACCACTGCAGCCATAGCCGGAAAGCCTAAGCCCACCATCAAGGGGACGGCAACAGCAGCTGGTGTACCAAATCCCGCAGCCCCTTCTATGAAGGAACCGAATAACCAGGCGATAATGATCACTTGTATGCGGCGATCTGGGGTAATGTCTGTAAAACCTTGGCGAATGGTTCTAAGCCCACCACTTTCCTTCAGTGTGTTTAACAACAAAATCGCACCAAAAATAATGTACAAAAGGGTTCCTGTCACGACGAGCCCGTTAACAGTAGCGGCGGCAATCTGTGCTCCCGGCACTTTCCAGACAAACAGCGCCAGCAAAACCACCACTACATAGGAGATCGGCATAGCCCTGCTGGCCGGCCACTTCAAAATGACAAGAAAGACCAGGACGGTGGCAATGGGCAATAATGACAAAAAAGCTAGCATTCCCGTACTCATGTAATCCTCTCCATTCTTAAAAAATGATAATAATCACATAACACTTAACATTCAGATAAAAATCAGCCGAAAGGAAACAAAAGGATCAACTGATCACCTCCCGCCTATGAAAAAGAATTGGCCATCAAAAAGCATGGTAATACAGCTGACACCTACTGTTGATCGCTACTTGTTGGCTGCCTGTTTCACTTCTGCACATTTGCCGGGTGTGGGAAACAATTTGTCCGGATTAAGCAATTGCTGGGGGTTAAACACATCCCTGATCTGTAATTGGGCTTCTATCTCTTCATCAGTAAAGACGAAGCGCATCTCTTCTTTTTTCTCAATGCCCACACCATGTTCACCTGTAATCGACCCGCCCACATCAGCGCATACTTTTAATACTTCAGAACCTACCTTGACAGCCAAGTCCGTCTCACCCGGTTTGCGGGAATCAAACAAAATCAGCGGATGCAAGTTGCCATCTCCGGCATGAAATACATTGGCAATGCGCAATCCGGAACGTTCACTGATTTCTCTAATACGGGCCAAGACTTCGGGCAGACGGCTACGGGGAATCACCCCATCCTGCACCAGATAATCTGGGGAAATTGCCCCCATGGCACCAAAGGCTGTTTTCCGATTGGCCCACCATCTTGCAGCCTCTTCAGGCGTTTGGGCCACTTTCACCTCCCTGACATGATGCTTTCTGCATACTTCCACCACTTCAGCAATCTGATCATCAATTCCCGCAGAAATGCCATCCACAGCCAAGAGCAAAACGGCTTCAATGTCCCGTGGATGTCCCACTGGAAAATTGGCTGCTTCTACTGCTTCAATAGCCACTTTGTCCATCATTTCCAGTGCAGCAGGCACAATCCCTGCTGCAATAATATCAGAAACGGCATGGGAAGCATCTTGCACTTTATCAAAATAAGCCATGACGGTTTTCTTTTGCTCTGGTGTTTTGAGGATACGCACCTTTATTTTGGTCACAATAGCAAGGGTCCCCTCCGAACCGGTCAACAAGCCCATTAAATCGTAGCCTGGCATGTCAGGAACACCGCCTACTTCGATGATGTCTCCATTGGACAAGACCAGTTCCATCCCCAGCACATGATTGGTGGTCACTCCGTATTTCAGGCAGTGGGCCCCCCCTGCATTTTCGGCCACGTTTCCCCCAATGGTGCACGCATATTGACTGGAGGGGTCAGGGGCATAATAATAACCTTTATCCGCAATGGCGTTGGTCAGTTTCAAATTGACGAATCCCGGTTCAACCACAGCGTAGCGGTTATGAAGATCTACTTCCAGCAGCTTTTTCATACGTACCAGGCTAATTATGACCTCGTTGTTTTGGGGAATGGCCCCTCCACTCAGTCCCGTTCCCGCTCCCCTAGGGATAAACGGAATCTGTTGCTGATGAAGATATTTCACGACAGCAGAGACTTCTGCGGTTGAATCAGGGAAGACAACTGCCCGTGGGATTCCTCTATGGATGGTATACCCATCACATTCATAAGCAACAAGATCTTCATAGCGGTACAAGACGTCCTCTTCACCTACAATTGACTGTAACTGGACAACAACAGGATCCTGTGCTGATTGGAGCCGCTGCTTCTTTTTAAACACCGCTAGTGCACCTCCTTGGTGGGGGCTACTTGTTTGAAAGTGTCTTGATCAAGCTCATCATTCTGCTCACTGCTTTGCTGGTAAGCCCAGTCCAGTACCTGTACCGTATGAACCACACGCTGGTTACGTCCGTCGCACAAAACACCCATGGCCATTTGCAGCATACAGCCCGGGTTGCCCATAGAAATCAATTCTACATCTTGAGGAACATGCTGCATCTTTTCCGTTAAAATTTTGCCGGCCATCTCGGGATTGGTCAAATTATAAATTCCTGCACTGCCGCAACATGTATCCGCATGGGACATTTCCACAAGTTCAACACCGGGGATCTCCTTCAACAATTGGCGTGGTTCAAAGCGAACGCCTTGCCCGTGAGCCAGATGGCATGCATCATGATACGTCATGCGCATCTGAAGGGTGCCTTTGGGTTTCTCATAGCCATTTTCATATAAAAATTTAGATACATCTTCAACCTTTGCAGCAAATGTGTAAGCTTTGTCTTTGTAGCGCTCATCATGGTGCAATAATTCGGCATACTCCTTTAATGCACAACCGCATCCGGCAGCATTTACGATAATTTTATCGACGCCAACCGACAAAAATGCATCAATATTCTGACGAGCCAGCTCCTTGCCCTTCTCCCGATCCCCGGCATGAACATGAAGTGCCCCACAGCATGTTTGATTTTTGGGTAACACCACTTCATAACCGTTGCGCGACAGGACACGAATGGTAGCCTCGTTGATGTCACTAAACATCACATCCATGACACAGCCTGTCAAGAGTCCGACACGCAGTTTGGTTTCCCCCTGGGCAGGTACCACAGTTGGATAACGTTTAAGAACAGGAGTTGCAACAGGAGGCATAATATTTTCCATATCCCGCATATGGGCTGGTAAAATGTTGAGCAAGCCCAATTTGCGAGTGAGCCACTGTAAACCGCTTTTTTGATAAAATTTTAACAGCTGCCCCAGCAATTGCAGTCTGGACGGGTAGGGAAATATGCCCCTGAGAAAAAAGTTGTGCAGCCATCCTTTCCAGCCCTTTAAAGGCATCGCTTGGCGGATCTGTCCTCTCGCTTCCTCAATAAGTGCCCCGACTTGGACTCCGGCTGGACAAGCCGTCTCACAGGCCCGGCAATCTAAACAGGTGAAGACAGGATCTTCAAAGGCCTCGTTCACCTCCATCTTGCCTTGGGCAACCGCTTTGATCAAATGAACCCGTCCCCGTGGTGATTGATGTTCATGCCCTGTCTGCAAATAGGTGGGGCAGGCTTCCAAGCACATCCCGCAGTGCACACAAACTGAAAACTTATCTTCGTCCGGTGGATCCTCCCACAAGTAATTGCTTGGCGATTGACACGTAGGTGCTGCTCGACCGCTTATCTTTAGATGCTGTCCGGGAACACTCATTTATAACCCCCCTACAAATCGTTTGTGGTTTAAGGTGAGCTGAGGATCGATTGTTTTGCGGATGCCTTCCAAGATGGAAAAATAAGCTGGCTTGTTCCCCCAGACACTCACTTTTTGCCTGAACGAGAGCGGTGCATGCCGTATGACGACGTAGCCGTTTTTTTGCTCTACAAAAGAACGAATCTTATTGACAACTGTCTCAGTTTGCGGACTATTCTCCCTGATATAAACCGTTGACAAGCCATGGCCCACTCCACCATGGGCTTCCAGAGCCACCCCGTGCTGGCCAGCCAAGCGCTGACACGCTTCAACAATGGGCAACACATCCAGGTTTTTGCTCCCGATTTTTAATGCAACTTCGCGCTGAGCTTGCTCATATTGTTCGCTGGGATTGGGGGGAAGTATGGCAAAACGGTGCCACCATTCTCTTGCCTTGTCCTGCTTTAAGATATTCACATAGGTTCCCTGTGGAACGTTGTTTTTGATCCATTGCACCTGGTAATCGACTGCCTTTTCCCGGTCTTCAAAGGCGATGGCCAGCCCATACCCCTCCTGTTCTGCCAGTCGTTTGTTCAGCAAGGGATTGAGCAGTTCCAAGGTGACCGGTTCCAGTACCGAATCTAAAAGCTGGATAACAAACTGGCGAATTTCATCTGTTTTGTCCTCCTTAAATGTAAGCAACACGAGCCGTTCATCTTTAGGGAGAGGGCGCAATTTCATGGTGATTTCAGTCAACACGCCCAATGTCCCCATGGAACCGATAAATAACTTATTCATATCATAACCGGCTACATTTTTGACCACTTTACCGCCGCTTCTGATAATTCGGCCGTCGGGATAAACAGTGCAGAGCCCAATGACATGGTCCCGCGCAGAACCGTATTTCAAACGCTTTGGCCCACTGTCATTGGCCGCAACAACGCCGCCAATCGTAGCCGTTTGGGGCCAATACGGGTCAAGAGGCAGCATCTGTCCACGCTCCGCCAAAGCTGCTCTGATTTCGGCAATCGTTGTTCCAGGCTTGACGGTGATGGTCAAATCCCCCGGAGAATGCTCCACAATCCCTCTTAAGCGTGATAAACTAAGCAACAAATCTGCTTTGGCAGAAGTTCCGCCAAATCCCCGCTTAGTGCCTCCTCCCATGGGGATGACTTTTAACCCTTTACGGCTGGCAAAGCTTAAAATGCGGGCCACCTCATCTTCACTTTGCGGATAAACCGTATAGGGTGCCCAGTTGCCAAATGGATCAATATCATGCGCATTCTCCTCAATGTGCTCTGTATGCTGTTGCAATTCAGTTATTAGCATACCTTTCCCCTGCCTTTATCTCTCTTTTGTAACGCTTTATTTCTTGTTCAGCAGTGCTTCTACGTAACATAAATGTTCAAACATGGCCTCCCTGGCCTGTTCTGCTTTTTGCTCTTTAATCGCCAAATAGATGGCCACATGCTGCTTCCGGATGGATGAGGAAACTGCTTCTGAATGGAGTGCCATATTGTGACAGTTGATAATCGCCTTTTTTAACAAAACCGACACTGTCTCCATCAAACGGATAATCACCTTATTGCGCGTCGCCTCAGCAATGGCCATATGGAAGGCATAATCTGCCTCCCAATCTTCGAGGGAATCAGAGTTTTCTAACATCTGTAAAGCTTTTTCCATCTGCTGTACATGGGCTGCAGTACGGCTTGTGGACGCCAGCTCAGCACTGCCCACTTCTAAAATTTTGCGCACGTTAAACACATCAGTCAGATCCTGTTTATCTAGAAGCAACAGTTGTTCAAACAACTGTGCCGAATCAAACGAACGGATGAACGCCCCTTCCCCTTGCTTCACTTCCAAAATGCCTTTCCCTTTTAAGGTGGTTATGGCATCCCGCACCGCCGAGCGCCCCACATCAAACATGTCACACAATTGACGGACAGAGGGGAGTTTATCACCCGGCTGCAAGTGTTGGGAGATAATCCATTGTTCCAACTGTTCTGCTACCTGCTCAGATATCTTTTTGGGGGTAATTTTCTCTACATTCATCAAGCTCCCTCCTTTCCCCCTGTCCCACATATGCTGCCAACATCTCCAACTGATATATAACAGCTTGTGTTTGGAAAGAGGGAACGCTTTTATATCTCGTCGTACTAAGCGTTCCCTCACTGGCAGATCACAGGCTAGTCAAGGTATTCATAGCATGGCAGGGTTAAGAAGTCGACCAGTTCTTCGGCAGTGGAAATTTTGGTAAACAGGTCAACAGCCAAGTCATATTTCCCCGCTTTAAACCGTTCTTCACCCACCATTTCTTTAATTTTTTGCAGTTCCTCATCGACCAGTTGGTTAAATACTTCTACGGTTACCTTGCGTCCGTCATCCAGTACCCCTTTGGGATGCTTAATCCACTGCCATACCTGGGTTCTGGCAATCTCAGCTGTTGCCGCATCTTCCATCAGGTTGAAAATGGGCACTGCCCCGGAACCGTTCAGCCATGCTTCTAAGTATTGAATGCCAACGCTGATATTGTTACGCAAGCCGGCTTCGGTAATCTTTCCTTCCGGCACGGCTAAAAGATCACTTGCTGTAACCTGTACATCGTCACGTTTTTTGTCAATCTGGTTAGGAGTCGGCATATATTGATCAAACACTTCCATTGCTACAGGCACAAGTGCGGGGTGAGCCACCCAGGTGCCATCGTGTCCGTCCTTTGCCTCTCGCTCCTTGTCTGCCCGCACTTTGGCAAAAGCTTCTTCGTTCGCCTGGGGATCATCCTTGACCGGGATTTGGGCTGCCATGCCGCCAACCGCAGGCGCATTGCGCCGGTGGCATGTTTTAATGGTCAACAAGGTGTAAGCCCGCATAAAGGGAACGGTCATAGTGACCGAATTGCGGTCAGGTAAAATAACATCAGGATGATTGCGCAAAACTTTAATGTAACTGAAAATATAATCCCAGCGTCCACAATTAAGACCGGCGGAGTGCTCACGCAATTCATACAAAATCTCATCCATTTCAAACGCAGCCAGGATGGTTTCAATGAGCACAGTGGCTTTGATAGTGCCTTGGGGGATGCCCAGTTCTTCCTGAGCCATGACAAAGATATCATTCCACAATCTGGCCTCCAGGTGGCTCTCCATTTTGGGCAGATAGAAGTAAGGTCCAGACCCCTGTTCGATCAGCGCCTTGGCATTATGGAAGAAATACAGGGCAAAGTCAAAAATACCGCCAGGCACAGGTTTGCCATCCACCAAGACATGCTTCTCATCCAAATGCCAGCCGCGGGGCCGGACAATCAGGGTGGCCACCTCATCCTTCAGTTTATATTCTTTGCCTTCTGGCGTGGTGAAATCAATTTGACGGCGAATAGCATCGCGCAGATTAATTTGACCTTGAATGGTATTTTCCCAGGTCGGTGAATTGGCGTCTTCAAAGTCCGCCATAAATGTTTTAGCGCCTGAATTGAGAGCATTGATCACCATTTTGCGCACGCCAGCCGGCCCTGTAATCTCTACACGGCGGTCTTCGAGATCCTTAGGCAACGGGGCAATGGTCCAATCACCGTTGCGGATGTGCTCTGTTTCCTTCAAAAAGTCAGGTAAACGGCCGGTATTAAATTCCTTTTGCCTTTCCACCCGCTTGTGCATCAATTCATCCCGTCTGTCTGCAAACGTTCTGACCAGCTTGGCCATAAAAGAGACTGCTTCCGGTGTCAAAATCTCGGCAAATTCAGATGTAACCGGCGCATTAATTTGCACACCGTCAATGTTCCGGTAAGCCTGTGTAGCCATATCGAATCCCTTCCTTTCTCAATTCTTTTGTAGTTGTCTGATATGTGATATCTGATAACCACTTACATTGTAGTAAAGTTACCTATGTTTTGTCAAACATTAATTTTCTGTTATATATAATTTTCAGACATGTATTATCTTGGGAATCACCGGAGCTCAAATTTAGTGGATCAAAAGTGCAATAACAAAAAGCACCCAGCTATGTGCAGTTTCGCTGTGAATACAATCCAAAGACGATAAAGGAGTGTAGAAAAAGGAAAACACCTCTTCCCTGTCGAAGGATCTAGGGACAGGATCATAAAAAATACAGGATTGCTGGTAAAGTTACTGAGTTATAGGAGGCGCAAGTATGGCTGAGATTCGCCGTTTAACAGAAGCTGATATGGATGAAAGTTTCCGACTGTCCCAGTTTGCTTTTCAATACACCCTGTCAGAGGACGAATTGGCTGAAAGATTAAAGGAGGCAAATCCGGCAGAAACGCTATGCTGCTTTATAGACGGGCAACTGGCCTCCAAGTTAACCATTCTCCCTTTGGCCATTTATTTACATGGTGAACGTTTTCCAATGGGGGGAATAGCGGATGTGGCCACTTGGCCAGAATACCGCCGCCAGGGGCTGGTTCGCCTCCTGATGCAACAGGCCTTAAAACAAATGAAAGATGACGGGCAGATCGTATCACTGCTGGCCCCCTTCCGCTACAGCTTTTATGATCAATTTGGCTGGGGCAAGATGAGCGAATACAAACATTATGAACTGAAAGTGGAGGAAATCCCCCGTTTTCCCCGCCTTGAAGGACGGATACACCGTCTGGACCGGGGAGAAAGCCATCAGCTATACGATATTTATGACCGGTTTGCCCGCCGCTACAATGGCATGCTGGCCCGCAAACCGGATTGGTGGGAAAAACGGGTGCTGAAGCGCAAACAGGGCACCATCGCGGTTTATGAAAACGTAAGCGGGACAAAGACCGGTTATGTCCTTTATGAGGTAAAAGACCGTCAGATGACGATCCATGAATGGGTGGCGCTGGATGGGGAATCTTTCCGTTCCTTGTGGCACTTTATCGCCATGCACGACTCCATGATTGACCGGGTCACATGCGATGTGCCACAGGACGATCCTTTACCCTTCTTGCTGCCAGAGCCCCGTATCAAGCAGGAAGTGGTGCCTTATTTCATGTGCCGCGTGGTGGATGTGGAAGCTATTTTGGCCAGCTATCCTTTTGAGGAACAGGACGCGGATATCCGCTCCCCGCTGTTTATCCATGTAGAGGATAGATATGCTCCTTGGAATCAGGGCACGTTTCAAGTGTCATGGATGGATGGAACACGGAAAGTGAGCGTTTTTTATCCAAAAGAAAAAGGACAGTGTGTTCATCCCCCAAACAGGGGCATACGCTGCTCCATTCAGGTTCTGTCCTCAATGTTATTTGGATATGGCCGGCCTGAAACCTGGTATGCCTGTGGCCAACTACAGGGAAATGCCCAGGATGTTCAACGCCTGGAACGGATGATTCCACGCCGTATCCCGCACTTGTTGGACTTTTTTTAAAAAAGCTAGGAGAATTTAAAAAATAGGAGGAGACATCCTCCTATTTCACATATGACGTTTTTCCTTTAACAATTGGCTAACGGGTTTTCAAACCTGATCTTTTTTGAGGCAACTTCACGTATCACATCTTGAGTCTTAATAATGGAAGGGCCTGAGTTGTACTGTCGAAAGGCTTTTTGTGTATCCTGAACTTTCTTAGCCGGACTTTTTTTATCCTTCATCGTTCTCACCCTTTGCAAAAAAGAGATTAAAAGTATTAAAAAGCACTTTGTTTTTGTTGTAGATCTCCTCGAGAATCAAGTTCTCGTCATAACGTTTTTGGTACTCTTGTTCCACTAAGAAATGTAGAGTAAGAATGAATTGTTTTGCTATGGGGATGCATAAAATGTTCTCTTTTTCTCCAGCAGCTGTCTCTTTTTCAAATAACTTTGATTCTTGGCTTTGAAACGTGACAGATACGTAACTGGAGTGATCATTTAGATTGTAGGCTGTCCTCCCGCCCACATCTCCGGTTGATCCAACTTTAATCAATTCCTCACCATGATCCGCTGAACGATATAGCGTTGCGCCTGTCGCTTTGCTTAATCTAATTATGGGCTGTGGAATAAAGTCTTGATTATTGATATCTCCACTTTCTAACTCCTGGGTAAAAGCTGCAATGATTCGATTGTAATCGGTTTGGTTCTCGATGAGGGAAATGGCAAACCGAAAATAACTTTGAAATCTTTTCCCTCTATTTATTATATCATGAATTTCCCTTGCAGGTAGTTGTAGTTCCAGATAGCCTTTTAACAAATGAGACAATTGTGCGCGTATGTAGTTGAATGCTTCTTCAGAATTGCTAAAAGTCTTGACATAATGCCTGAAATTGGAGCTTACTTCTGAAATGAACTTATAAAATTCCTGGTCCAATTTTTGTGGGGCTTGTTGATATAATACCCACGTTTCATTTAATATAACAATAAATATCGGTTTTTTCTTTGCTTTTGCCTGATGATATTCAGCCTGAGTGATACTTAATCCTTCTTTAACTTGTGAACCAAAGTATTTGCCAATGAGTAACACATATACATCGGAATTCTCTACTTCTTGAAGGCAGCTTTTTATTATGTCTTCCCTAGTCCAATCAAATCTAATGGATTCAGACATGACAACAGTATGACCTAAGTAAGTTTCAATTTTGTCCCCCAGGGTATGCCGAACGTAATGCAAATCTTTGATTGTGGAGCTTAAGAATACCCGCAACACTTGATCGACCCCTAAAATAAACGAAATATTTTTTATTATTTTAACATAATCAGGATAAATTTACATCCCTTCACATCATATTTCGACTTTCTTATTGTAAGATCCTTCCAAGAACTTTAAGCACTTCTTAGAACACACTGTATCATCGAATCAAATCATGATGATGTGTTACAATAGCTATAATGGGAAGTTCTTCCTTGCCAATAAACCATCATGGCTCAGAACGACACCGATCGATGTGAGGAAGCGCGACATCAATACGTTTAAAAGGATGTGTTTCTATTGGTTACAGACCCCAATAACCCAAAATACACGAACCGATTAATACACGAAAAGTCACCCTATCTTCTTCAACATGCCCACAATCCTGTAAACTGGTACCCTTGGGATGAGGAAGCCTTTGAAAAAGCAAGACGGGAAGACAAACCCGTTTTCCTCAGCATCGGTTATTCCACCTGTCACTGGTGCCATGTCATGGAGAAGGAGTCTTTTGAGGATGAAGAGATTGCTGATATTTTGAACAACCATTTTGTCTCCATTAAGGTAGACCGGGAGGAGCGCCCCGACGTGGATGCGATTTACATGGCGGTCTGCCAAGCTTTGACCGGCCATGGCGGCTGGCCGCTGACCATTGTCATGCATCCCGACCAAAAGCCGTTTTTTGCAGCCACTTATCTGCCCAAAGAAGGCAAATGGGGACGGTCCGGTTTGAAGGAAGTTTTACACAAAATTCAACAGCTATGGGTTGAGGACCGGCAGAAACTGAACGAAGCAGGGCAGAAAATTACCCAAGCCATCCAAGAGATGAAGCACCGCTCCAAAAGCGGAAAGCTGAGCAAAGAGACCCTCCATCGTGCCTATGTCCATTTTGAACGCAGCTTTGACCCGGACTACGGCGGTTTTGGAGAAGCCCCAAAGTTCCCCCTGCCCCACTATTACCTGTTTTTATTGCGCCATTGGCAGCTGACCAAAGAGCCTAAAGCGCTGGAGATGACGGAGCAATCCCTGCAGGCCATGCGCCGGGGCGGCATCTATGACCACCTGGGCCACGGGTTTGCCCGCTATTCCGTGGATGAAAAATGGCTCGTACCCCACTTTGAAAAAATGCTGTACGACAACGCCCTCTTAGCCTATGCCTATACGGAGACCTATCAAGCAACCAGAAATCCATATTACAAACAGGTGACGGAAGACATTTTTGATTATGTTGAGCGGGTGATGACCGCACCTGAAGGAGGGTTTTACTCAGCAGAAGATGCTGATTCCGAAGGGGAAGAAGGCAAATTTTATGTATGGACACCAAAGGAGATTTTTGACGTCCTGCAGGAAGATGAGGCCGAAATATTCTGTGATGTCTACGACGTAACGCAGCAGGGCAATTTTGAGGGAAAAAATATTTTGCACCTGATTGATGTAGATCTGGAACAAAAAGCCAAACAGTATGGTTTATCCCTGGAGCAGCTTGAGCAGAAACTGGCCGAAGACCGGCATAAATTGTTTTTACAGCGTGAAAAACGGGTTCACCCCCACAAAGATGACAAGGTCCTGACGTCCTGGAACGCCCTGATGATCGCTGCATTAACCAAAGCAGCCGCCGCATTTGGCCAGGCGCACTACCTGCAGATGGCCAAGAAAGCAGCCCGCATGATTGAAGACCGCTTGACGGACAACAATGGACGCCTTCTAGCACGATATCGGGACGGCGAAGCACAGTATTTGGCTTATATTGATGACTATGCCTTTTATATTTGGGCGCTGCATGAGCTGTATTTTGCCAGCGGTGAGGCCACTTATTTGGAACGGGCCAAAGCTTTGCTGGCCCAATCCCTGGAGCGCTTCTGGGATCAGGACAACGGGGGCTTTTTCTTCTCGGCCAGCGATGCAGAGACGCTCATTACCAATCCAAAGGAGATTTATGACGGTGCCACACCTTCAGGCAACGGCGTGATGGCCTTTAATCTGGTACGCCACTACCTGATTAGCGGTGAAGACATTTACCGGGAAAAGGCTGAACAATTACTCCAGGCTTTTGGGCAGCAAATTAACGATTACCCCTCAGGCCATACATTTTCTTTGCTGGCCTTGCAACTGCTCACTGAAAAACACGCTGAGCTGGTGATTGTGGAAGGCAAAGACCGGGACACGTATGAGCGCATGGTAGAAAAGGTGCAGCAAACGTATCTTCCTTTTGCCGTTGTTGTGTATAAAACCCGTGAAGAAGAACAGCACTTGCCTGAGTTGGCACCCGCTCACCAGGATAAACAGGAAGTGGATGGTGCATCTACCTTCTATTACTGCGTGAACTTTGCCTGCCAGCAGCCGGTCCAGTCCGTGGAACAGATGGAACAGCTCCTTCAATCTTAACGGCGGCTCAACCTTCATCCGGAGGATACCATAAAATAATAAGCCCGAACCTCATCTGCTGACCTTAAATTGAGCCAAAACAAAGATGTGGGTCCGGGCTTTAAATGTGGTTCCTCGACTTGATTTTTCTATATGGCACCTCTCTTTGTCTTTCTGTTTGGTGCTTCAAACTGATCTTTCTACTCCGTCTATCCGATCTGACTACTCCGTCAAGATGAGATATTCCTTCACCTTGGTGGGGCTGTTGCGTTTTAATAGGGCAATCCCACGGCGGGCACGGGTCATTTTCTCCACCTGCGCCAGATCAATGGAACGAATGGCTCCGCGGCCGGTTTCAATCTGGATTTGGGCCAGTCTCTCTCCTTCAGGGATCACATAGCCGCTGACCACCTCATCATATTCTTTTAAGTTAATGCCTTTGACCCCCTGTGCTTTTTGGCCCACTTCACTCACTTCTTCCCCACTGAACCACAGCAAATAGCCCTGCCTGCTGCCTATGACGATATCTTCATGGCCAGTGGTGAGGTGAACGGCCAGCACCTCATCTCCGGCTTTGAGTTTGAGAGCTACCATTGGCTTGGAATAACGCTGGGCCTCATACTCAGCCAAGGGTGTCTTCTTGACCATGCCCTGCCGGGTGAAGAAGAGCAGTTTGCGCTCATCACCAGCGAAATCGATGACATTGTGGGCAGCCACGATGCGTTCATCCTTATCGATGGGGATCAGGTTGCTGATGTGCTGACCCAGCTCCTTCCAGCGGATATCAGGCAGTTCATGCACAGGGAGATAGAGATAGCGCCCTTTGTTGGTAAAGAGCAGTAACGTATGGGTGGTGTTGGATTCATACTGGAAGAGCAGTTCGTCCTCCTCTTTCATGCCCACTTCTTCCCCATTAGAGGCGGCATAGGAACGGAGGCTGGTCCGTTTCACATAGCCGTCCCGCGTCACCGTGACGATCACATTTTCCTGTGGCACCATGACCTCCAGGTTAATGTTTAACTCTTCGATTTCTTCCTGAATCTCGGTGCGGCGTTCGTCGGCATACTTCTCCTTGATTTGCCCCAGCTCTGTTTTGATGACGTCAATTAACCTGGCCTCACTGCCCAGAATCGTTTCCAGCTCTTCAATTTTGCGCTTCAGTTCCTGCGCTTCTTCTTCCAGCTGGGTAATATCCGTATTGGTCAAACGGTACAGCTGCAAAGTGACAATCGCTTCCGCCTGCTGTTCCGTAAAACCAAATTGAGCCATCAGATTTTCCTTGGCATCCCCTTTGTTTTTGGAAGCCCTGATCGTGGCAATCACGTCATCCAAAATAGAGATGGCCTTGATCAAACCTTGCACAATGTGCTCCCGCTCCCGGGCTTTGGACAGATCATACTGGCTGCGCTTTTTGACCACTTCTTTCTGATGATCAATATAGGCTTGCAGCAATTGCTTCAGGTTAAGCAATTTTGGTGCCTTATTATGTATGGCCACCATGTTAAAGTTGTACGAAATTTGCAAGTCGGTATGCTTAAACAGGTAATTAAGCACGCCTTCTGCATCGGCATCCTTTTTCAGTTCAATCACAATGCGCAGGCCGCTGCGGTCTGTTTCATCGCGTACCTCAGCAATACCTTCCACTTTGCGGTCAAGGCGACATTCATCAATTTTGCGGACCAACTGGGCTTTATTGACCTCATAGGGGATCTCAGTAATCACAATTTGCTCCCGTCCGCCTTTAACCACATCAAAGGATGTTTTGGCCCGCAGCACGATTTTGCCTTTGCCCGTCTCATAGGCTTGCTTAATGCCTTCGATACCCTGGATAATGCCTCCCGTGGGGAAATCGGGGCCGCGCAGGACTGTCATCAGTTCGTCCACCGTCACAGCAGGGTTGTCCAGCTGCATCAGCACGGCGTCAATGACCTCACCCAGGGGATGGGGCGGGATTTCCGTGGCGTATCCGGCGGAAATGCCAGTCGAGCCGTTCACCAACAGATTAGGAAAACGGGCCGGCAACACTGTAGGCTCTTTGGTTGTATCATCAAAGTTAGGCGCGAAAGCGACCGTCTCCCGGTCAATATCCCGCAGCATCTCGGCAGCAATGCTGGACAAGCGGGCCTCTGTATAACGCATGGCCGCCTGCGGATCGCCATCCATACTGCCGTTGTTGCCATGCATTTCAATCAGGATATGGCGCATTTTCCAATCCTGGGACATGCGCACCAGCGCATCATACACCGATGTGTCACCGTGAGGGTGGTAATTGCCGATCACCGTACCCACTGTTTTAGCTGATTTGCGGAAAGGCTTGTCATGCGTGTTCCCTTCTTTGAACATGGCGTACAAAATCCGCCGTTGCACCGGCTTCAACCCGTCCCGCACGTCGGGCAAGGCCCGGTCCTGAATAATATATTTGGAATAGCGGCCAAAGCGGTCGCTGATGATCTCTTCAAAGGGTAAATCTAGAAATTTCTCCAACAAAGACAACCTATCTTGCCTCCCCTGTCAATACAATTTTTTGGTTCATCAACAGCTCTTCGTCATCTTCCAAGCTAAAGGCCACGTTGCTTTCGATCCACTTGCGGCGCGGCTCCACCTTGTCACCCATCAGGATGGACACCCGCCGCTCAGCCCGGGCAGCATCATCCAAGGTGACCCGGATCAGGGAGCGTGTTTCCGGGTTCATCGTGGTTTCCCACAACTGGTCCGCATTCATCTCGCCCAAACCTTTATACCGCTGAATGGTGTAACCCTTGCCTACCTTTTTCACTGCGGCGGCCAGTTCCTGCTCATCCCAGGCATAGACCACCACTTCGTTCCTTCCTGTCCCTTTGCTTACCTTATACAGCGGGGGCAAGGCAATGTACACTCTCCCGGCTTCAATCAGCGGGCGCATATAGCGGTAAAAGAAGGTGAGCAGCAACACCTGGATATGGGCCCCGTCCGTATCTGCGTCGGTCATGATGATCACTTTGTGGTAATTGGCCTCTTCCAGGGTAAAATCAGCGCCGACACCGGCTCCAATCGTATGTATGATGGTGCGGATTTCTTCATTTTTCAGAATGTCTTCCAGCTTGGCTTTTTCAGCGTTGATCACTTTCCCCCGCAAAGGAAGGATGGCCTGAAAGCGGCGGTCCCGTCCCTGCTTGGCTGAACCGCCTGCTGAATCCCCTTCCACCAGGAACAGCTCATTACGTGAGGCATCTTTGGATTGGGCCGGGGTCAGTTTACCGCTCAACAGTGCCTCTTTTTTCTTGCCCTTCTTGCCGGAGCGGGACTCTTCCCGGGCTCTTTTCGCTGCTTCCCTGGCCTGGGCGGCCCGGATTGCTTTTTTAATCAGGCTGCTGGCCACATCAGGGTTTTCCTGCAGGTAGATCAAGAGGCGCTCAGCCACAAAAGTGTCCACCGCTGAGCGGGCCTCCGGCGTGCCCAACTTGCCTTTGGTTTGGCCCTCAAACTGCAGTTTTTCTTCCGGCACCCGAATGGAGACAATGGCCGTTAACCCTTCCCGGACGTCGGAACCTTCCAGGTTTTTATCCTTTTCTTTTAACAACCCTGCTTTGCGGGCATACTCGTTAAACTGGCGGGTCATAGCCGTTTTAAAGCCCGCTTCATGTGTGCCACCGTCTTTAGTGCGCACATGATTAACGAACGAGAGCACATTTTCAGAAACACCGTCATTATATTGGAAAGCAATTTCCATCTCAATGCCATTCTGCTCACCCTGAAAGAAAACCACTGGATGGAAAGTGGTTTTATCTTCGTTGATATATTCTACAAAAGCCTCGATGCCGTTTTCAAACTGAAAAATGTCCTGCCGCACCTGTTCACTGTCACGTTCGTCTTTGACTTCAATGGTTAAGCCTCTGAGCAGAAAGGCTGCTTCCCGGCAGCGTTCGGCCAAAATATCGTATTGGAACTTCACTGTGCTGAAAATGGAAGCATCCGGCTTAAAGCGCACACAGGTCCCTGTCTTTGTGCTGGTGCCAGTGACCTCCAGCCCGGTCACCGGCTGGCCACCATTTTCAAAGCGCTGCCGGTAGACTTTCCCATCGCGCTGAATGGTCACTTCCAGCCATTCGGACAAAGCGTTGACCACGGAGGCACCCACCCCGTGCAAACCACCTGACGTCGCATACCCTCCTTGTCCAAATTTTCCTCCGGCATGTAAAACAGTAAAAATCACTTCCGGTGTCGGTTTGCCAATTTTATGTATACCTGTGGGAATCCCTCTTCCCTCATCCTCCACACTGACGCTGCCGTCTGTATGGAGCGTCACTCTGATATGATTACCGTAGCCTGCCAGGGCTTCATCCACCGCGTTATCAAGTATTTCATACACCAGGTGGTGAAGACCTTTTGTATCGGTGCTGCCAATGTACATACCCGGCCGTTTGCGCACGGCATCCAGGCCCTCCAGCACCTGAATGGCATCATCATTATAGTCATAGCTAATGTTGGCCACTATCAAGAACCCCTCTCAAAACTTTATTTCCTAGCTCCTTATATTTTCGGTGTGAGACATTTCGGGAACATATGTTTTTTATCATCCTACCATCTTTATCGTCATTTTACAATCTCATGTCATTATGTTACTCAACAGTCGTCCAAAATGGAAGGACCAACGTTAATGAACCCGGACCATGATCAAAGGCCAGGTTGTTGGAGATGTGATAACCAACATAGTTTAAAGGTAACGAGTCATACTAAGGAGGGAGTATGCGGCTCAGTTTAACAGACAGTATGTAAAAAGGAGCGATAGAGCGATGACAATGCCTAACAATGAAAAAGCCATTATAGCTGGTTTTAAAACCATGAGAGATGCCGAACAAGCCCTAGAGGCCTTAAAAAAACTGCCTGTTGTTGACATGCGTGTGAACAGGATGAGTGAACACCCCATCGAAGAGTTGGACACCGACCCGCAAAATGCTATTACCGGTGATTTTCCAGGTCTGGCCAATGCCGTGTATAATACCGTTATGGACCTGAACAGCAGTGTTTTGGTTAACGCGGACCCCAGTGCATCGGGACTGAGTGACGGCGGCGGGGATAACAACATCGGCACTGATGTGGTACTGACCGTTGTGGTCAATGAGGATCAGTTTGCACAGGCCAAACAAATTGTCCAGCAACACGGAGGTCAATTTTAATAGTACAGCCCGCTGACGAAGCTCGCCAATCGGCGAGTTTTCTTTACACTAAAGTATAAGGGCAACTACGCCTCTGTCTTCGCCCTAAAGGGCTCGCCAATCGGCGAGTTTTCTTTATTAAACATATGAGTTATAATGAGGTGAGTAGTGTTGTCAAGCCTGTTCTTTACATAAACAGGTTAACTTTTGTGGTGAAATAAAGGAGCGATCAGCATGTATCATCGTACGCAAACGCGTCCTGTTCGCGTCGGCAACTTAACCATTGGCGGCAATGACCAAGTGGTGATCCAAAGCATGACCACGACCAAAACGCATGATGTAGACGCTACTGTGGCCCAAATTAACCGCTTGGCAGAGGCCGGATGTCAAATAGTCCGTGTTGCCTGCCCGGATATGCGTGCGGCTGAAGCCATTCCAGAGATTAAAAAGCGGATTGACATCCCCCTTGTAGCTGATATCCATTTTGACTATAAACTGGCCTTAAAAGCCATCGAAGGCGGCATTGACAAAATTCGCATTAATCCCGGGAACATTGGAAAAAGGGAAAAAGTAGAAGCGGTTGTCAAAGCGGCCAAGGAAAGGGGCATTCCAATTCGGATCGGTGTGAACGCGGGGTCCCTGGAAAAGCGCATTCTGGAGAAATACGGCTATCCGACGGCAGACGGCATGGTAGAAAGTGCCTTATACCATATTTCCATCCTGGAAGAACTTGATTTCCATGACATTGTCGTTTCACTGAAAGCTTCCGACGTGCGCCTGGCCATAGAAGCTTATCAAAAGGCAGCCAAAACCTTTAATTATCCTTTGCACCTGGGGATTACTGAAGCTGGCACCTTGTTTGCCGGCACCGTCAAAAGTGCAGCTGGATTGGGTGCTCTCTTGGCCCAGGGCATCGGTTCCACCATTCGCGTCTCTTTAAGTGCCGATCCGGTTGAAGAGGTCCGGGTGGCCCGTGAACTGTTAAAAACCTTTGGCTTGGCGGCGAATGCAGCCACGCTGATCTCCTGCCCCACTTGTGGCCGGATTGAAATCGACCTGATATCTATTGCCAATGAAATTGAAGAGTATATTGCCAAAATCAAGGCTCCGATTAAAGTCGCTGTTCTGGGCTGTGCAGTTAATGGACCGGGTGAAGCCAGGGAAGCGGACATCGGTATCGCCGGGGCCCGCGGAGAAGGCCTCTTGTTCAGGCACGGTGAAATCATCCGCAAAGTGCCGGAAGAAACCATGGTGGAAGAGCTTAAAAAAGAAGTGGATAAGCTGGCTGAAGAGTACTTTAAGAAGCAAAAAGCTGAACAAATCCAATAACCCGCTGTACCTCAACTCACTATTTAATCGTTGTATGAAGGATTTAAGCAGTTGATTCAGGAGGAGAATCATGTTTTTTTCAAAAAAAAGCGGATATCATGCGCTCGTTTTGTACATTCATCATGATCATCCCCAGCCTTTGCTTGTGGTCATGCCAAGTGATGTGGCAGGTGATGTGTTGTCCACCTTAAAAAAATTTGAAAAATCATCCTTAAATACTGAAACATATATAGGCTCATTAGGTCCGTTTGCCATCATTCATGAAATCCGCAGCTTTGAGAAAATCGCCATTCACAACGATGGTTTGCCGTGGAGCGAGCCGATGCTGTACACCGATTTTGCCAAAAAAATCAGTGACCGTCTGCAGGAATTCATGGATGATGTGCCCTCAGACATTGAGGAAGAACTGGTTTACTTTGTCGGAGAGTTTACCATGATGCAGGACAACGGCTTTGTGGCTCCTTTCTAAACCGAACAGGCAGACAAACAATAGACAAGGGCTATCAGGTATACAATAAGCGGGGATGCATTCCCCGCTGTTCTTATGCCTTCCATAATAGCCACTCAGACACATTTCTGTTTAAAACGCTTCTTTCCTTCACGGCACATATCGAACAAAGGACATACCTCACATTGGGGATTTTGCGCCTTGCAATGGTACCGCCCAAAAAAAATGAGACGATGGTGAGTAATGGCCCACTCCTCTTTGGGCACTTTTTTCATCAGTGTTTTTTCCACCTGCAAGGGGCTGTCTTTCCAGCGGCAAATCCCCAGGCGCTTGGTCACCCGTTCCACATGGGTATCCACGGCGATAGCCGGATAGCCAAAAGCTGTGGACATAATCACATTGGCGGTTTTGCGGCCGATGCCGGGCAATTGCATCAATTCCTCATGGGAACGGGGGATTTCACCATTATATTTTTCAATCAGGATTTGGCACATCTTTTTTATATTTTTGGCCTTATTGCGGTACAAACCGATTTGGCGGATATCCTGTTCCAATTCCTCCAACGGAACACGCACATAATCTTCCGGTGTGCGGTATTTTTTAAACAGATCTTTGGTCACTTTATTGACCATTTGGTCTGTGCATTGGGCCGAAAGCATCACCGCAATGGTTAATTCAAACGGATTGGAATGATTTAATTCACAATGTGCATCAGGAAACATCTCAGCGATAGTATCCAGCACATGGCGAACTTGTTTTTTGGTCAGCAAGATTAATCACCTTTCAAGCCAATTATAAAACGGAAACTCAACCGTTTCATTATACTCTGTTTTACCTGTTTTTGATGCTTGTTGGCGACGAAACTGTTTAATATGATCACGTACCGCTTCCACGGATCTTAATCCGTTTTTTTGCCAGTCGAGCAGGATCTTATCAATATAGCGCAGAGAGCGTTTGTTGGCGATAACGGCTTCTTTTAAGGCCAGCAAAATAATGTGTGGATCAAGCTGGTCTTCATCCAGCCAAGTGGTAATGGTTTCACACTCCATGGGGCTCAGGGGCCGGCCAAACTCTTGCTCAAAACGCTTGAAAATGAGCCCCTCCGCCGCTTCAGGACGTTCCACTTCAGCCGGCCAAACATCCCGCTCTTTCGCTGCTGCAACTTCCTCCACATTGATGGTCAAATACCGGCACAGTTTCTCCCATAACGGTTCAAGGGAGAAATGTTCCACCACACGGTTGTTTTCATCCAGGTTTGAGCGAATGTCCAGAAACCTCTCTTTTCGCAAGCGGTTCAGCATTCTGGTTAATTCCGCCTGTGAACAGGTCATCCGCTCCTCCAACTGTTTAATGCTGGGGAAAGAAATACCCTCACTCACAAAAGCGTGAATATGGATTAACAACATCATTTCGGTATCAGACAAATGCAGTTTTTTATAGTTTTCCAGCAGCAGATGAGGAATTGAGGCGTTACCTTTGTTCATCCATTTTGCCCATTCATGTACTGAAATCACTGCCTCTCTCCTCCCCGGCTCAAAAGTTTACGGGTATAAACGGTTTAATAAACGCGGGAACGGAATGGTTTCCCGGACATGTTTCGTTCCGGTAATCCAAGCCACTGTCCGCTCCAGGCCCAGCCCAAATCCTGAATGGGGCACGGTACCATACTGACGCAGATCCAAATACCACTGGTAAGCCTCCCGCGAGAGTTGGTGCTGTTCAAAACGTTGCTCCAGCAGAACAGGATCATCAATGCGTTGGCTGCCGCCGATAATTTCGCCATACCCTTCGGGGGCAATCAGATCAGCACAAAGCACCACTTCAGGACGGTCAGGGTCCGGTTTCATATAGAAAGCTTTAATTTCTGTAGGATAACGGGTAATAAACACCGGCTTGTCAAACTCTTCGGCAATAGCTGTTTCATCAGGTGCACCAAAGTCTTCTCCCCACTTGATGTCGTGCCCTTTATCTTGCAGGAGTTGAATGGCCTGGTCATAAGTGATGCGCGGAAACGGGGCTTCCACCTTTTCCAATAGCGTCGTATCCCGTTCAAGCACCGCCAGTTCCTGTCTGCAATTTTTCAGTACCGTTTGCACGATATGCGTGACAAAACGCTCCTGGATCTGAAGATTCTCCTCGTGATCGACAAAGGCCATCTCCGGTTCTACCATCCAAAACTCAATCAGGTGGCGGCGGGTTTTAGACTTTTCCGCCCGGAACGTGGGCCCGAACGAATAGACCTTGCCAAAAGCCATTGCCGCTGCTTCCATGTAGAGCTGGCCGCTTTGGGACAGGTAGGCATCTTCGTCGAAATACTTGGTATGGAACAGGGAAGTCGTTCCTTCTGCCGACGTCGGCGTTAAGATCGGCGGGTCCACTTTGACGAAGTTTTCTTTGTTGAAAAAGTCATGGATGGCCTGAATAATGTGATGGCGAATGGTTAACAGGGCATGCTGCCGCTTGGAACGGATCCACAAATGACGGTGATCCATCAGGAATTCAGTGCCATGCTCTTTGGGTGTAATGGGATAATTCTCTGCGATTTGAATCACGTCGATGTCGGTGACAGATAATTCATAGCCGCTCGGCGCACGTTCATCTTCCCGTACGACACCTGTCACATACAGGGAGCTTTCCTGGGTTAATTCCTTGGCTGCCTCCCATACCTCTGGGGGCACTTCCTTTTTCACCATCACACCTTGAATAAATCCTGTTCCGTCGCGCAATTGTAGAAACTGGATTTTACCACTGGACCGCTTGTTATATAACCATGTGCCAATGGTGACTTCCTGGCCGACATATCGTCCCACTTCTGCAATCGTGATTTTCAACGCCATTCCCTCCAGCAATGATTGATGTCTTATGCTGCATGTGTAAAACGGTTCACCGTAACATTATACATGGTTATGGCCGGTGAGAAAAGCAAGGGCCTTTTATTTTTCCAAAAAACGTCTGATCCGTTTGACCGCTTCTTCCAAGGCCTCCAAAGAGGTGGCATAAGAAATGCGAATGTTGTCCGGTGCACCAAAGCCGCTGCCAGGCACCAAGGCTACTTTCTCTTCTTCCAGTAAGGCTTTGGCCCATTCATCAACTGTTGAATAGGGACTGTGATTCACGGCTTGCCGCACATTAGGGAACAGGTAAAAAGCCCCTTCAGGCTTGACGCAGCTCACACCCGGCAATTCAATCAGTTGGGCATAAATTTGATCGCGCCGTTCTTTAAAGGCCTTCTTCATCTGTTCCAATGGTTCCTGGGTGCCTTCCAAGGCAGCCAAAGCGGCGTACTGGGCCACCGAAGTGGGGTTGGATGTGCTGTGGCTGGCCAGGTCGGCAATCGCTTTCATGTAGGGCTGGGGGCCGGCCACATAGCCGATTCTCCATCCGGTCATGGAGTATGGTTTAGACATACCATTCACCACAAACGTTTTGGCAAACACCTCATCGGAAAGTGAGGCTATGCTGACATGCTCAGCTTCGCCGTAAATCAGCTTTTCATAAATCTCATCAGATATGATGAAGATACCATGTTGCAGACAAACCTCAGCCAGGGCAGCCAGCTCCCGCTCTTGATACAAGCTGCCGGTTGGATTGCTGGGCGAGTTAAGAATAACGGCTTTGGTTTTTGGTGTGATGGCCTCCTCCAGCTGTTCCGGAGTGATCTTAAACTGGTTTTCTTCCTTGCCTTCCACAAACACCGGAACTCCTTCCGCCAATTTAACCTGTTCCGGATAGCTAACCCAATATGGGGTTGGAATAATCACCTCATCTCCGGGATTGACCAGGACTTGAAAGATGTTATACAAAGCATGTTTGGCTCCGGTGCAAACAACCACCTGATCCACCGTGTATGTCAAAGCATTATCCCGTTTCAGCTTATGTATAATGGCTTCTCTCAGCTGAGGGATACCAGCGGCAGGCGTATATTTGGTATGTCCTTCTTTCATCGCTTGGTACGCTGCTTCAATAATATGCTCCGGTGTGTTAAAATCTGGCTCACCTGCACCCAAGCCGATCACATCATGCCCTTCGGCCCGCAGTGCTTTGGCTTTAGCTGTAATGGCCAGTGTAGATGAAGGTGTCAAATTTGAGACACGGTTTGCTAACGGCATACGTCTAAGTCCTCCTCGTTTAATCACATTATTCTTTTATTATACAAAAAACCCCCTCATCTCCAAAGGGGGTTAAGAAATTTCTTTTGTTTTGCCTTCCTGCGTTAACAATTGGCGAAAGGCATCGCCGCTTAAACGCTCTTCTTGGAGCAAAATAGCGCAAGCTTTTGTGAAAACGTCGTTATGCTCCAGCAATAGTTGCTTGGTTCGTTCATACAATTGGTCAAAGATGAAGGTCATCTCTTCCTGCAGGCGTGCTTTGGGTACATGTTCTACTGAGACAATTCCCAGGCGGGACAAACCAGTCTCAATCATTTGCTGCACATAGCCTAAAGCCTGGTCAAAATCATTTTTGGAACCTGTGCTCCGTTCCCCGAAATAGATCTCCTCTGCTGCTGCACCGGCCAGACAAATCATAATCTGTTCTTCAATGTAGGATTTGGTGTATAAATGGCGTTCCGTAGGGGGAGATTGACGCACATACCCGAGGGCACCACCTCTGGGGATCAACACCACTTGACTGACAGAGTAGGGACGCAGCACCTCGGAGCAAATGGCATGCCCCAGCTCATGATAGGCCACCCGCCGCTTTTCTTCCTCTGTTGACTCCTTATCTGTTTGTTCACCCATCATTACTTTTTCGATGGCCTGGGCAATGTGTGCGCGGTCGATGGATGAGTCACCTGATCGGAAGGCATAAATGGCCGCTTCATTAGCCACACTTTCCAACTGGGCTCCCGAAAAGCCATACGTATCTTTGGCTACATCGTCCAGGTTGACGTTGTCGGCCAAGGGCTTCCTGCTGAAATGGAGCTGGAGAATATGTCTGCGCGCCTTTTTGTCAGGCAGATCAACACGAATCAGGCGGTCAAAACGTCCTGGACGCAAGAGGGCAGGGTCAAGCATGTCCACACGGTTGGTGGCCGCAATCAGCAGAATACGTGGCTGATCCGTGGTGCTGATCCCGTCCATTTCCGTCAGCAGCTGATTTAGCGTTTGGTCATATTCTTTTTGCTGCTGGCCGTCACGTTTGCCGCCAATCACATCAATTTCATCAATGAAAATGATGCCGCGGGAAAGGCCTTTTTCCCTTGCCAGCTGTTTCACTTCTTTAAATAAGTCCCTGATCCGGCTGGCGCCCACACCCACATACATCTCAACAAACTCACTGCCTGAAGCGGCCACAAATGCCGCATCAGCATAATTGGCTGCCGCCTTGGCTATTAAAGTTTTCCCTGTTCCAGGAGGTCCCGTTAACAAAATGCCTTTTAAGGGGCGAATGCCATACTTCCGAGCCCGCTCATCTTCCTTCAGAAGATCAATCGCTTCTTTCAGCTCCTGTTTGGGCTTGTCCAGCCCGCCAATATCATCAAAGGTGACCCCCGTCTCATTCACTTCACGGGCGTGCTTCCGCTTGCTTCTGCCCACAGGCAAAGCCCCTTGCCGGTGCAGAAGATAGGCGACCACAGACACAATCAAGCCCAGGAATAAAATCGGCCCTACGTTATAGCCCAAGTAAATCAGAAACAGAACCAGAATGGGAACTGCACCGATCAGCCATTCTTTAGTCATGCCGGTTCACCCTCCTTTCACTGCCAGCTCGTCAGGCAAGGGAAAATGGAGATACACCTCTTCAGCAGAGGAAGGCGCAAGATAGATGAACACACCCTGGCTGGTGACTAACACATAACCATCCTCTACCTCTTGCTGTGCTTTCAGCTCTTCAATATGCTGTTCAATGGCACTGAACTGACGGTGATGAATCGCTTCGGCAAACTCAGCCGAATGCTTCAGCCATAAGGGGTGATATTCTCCTTGTTCCCGAGCAATGGCAATCACGTATGGCTGACCCATTCCTTGTAAAAAACGATCCAATTCAGCATATAAGCGGTAAAATTGTTTAGGATCATGGAAACGGACCGTCACTTCCGTCAGACCCCGGCTATTCTCCATGTGTACCAATTCAATGCCCTGTTTATGCTCAAACCACGCCTGGATTGGTTTTTCCGTATTTAAATATTGGTATATAAACCAGCCGCCAAATAACACTAAGGCGGTCAACAGACAGGAAAGAAGGACTGTTTTCCATTTTAGTTGCTGCATTGAACCTCTTCCTTCCTCGTGATTAAATGCATAATTGAGTATATCACATTTTGATATACTTTTCCCTGGCACATCTTGCCAAACAAAAACCTCCGCTGCCAAGACGGAGGTTAGTGTTCCAAGGTATAGCTTTTGATAAATTGCCCATCGGCCATCGTGTAATAGGCATAAATCATACGTCCTTGATCATCAACGGCCAACACTTCCCAGCACAGTTGCTGATTAACATAAGCAGGCCTGACCGCTTTTACTGTCCAATCCGCATATTCTGCGGACACCATTTGAGCCACATCTTCTTGAGTTAAACGGGCTTCTGCCGCAGGAAAGGATTTCAGCTGTCCCTGTTCATCAACAACCACATAAAACTTCTGTTCACTGTCATCTTCTATAGTGAAAATAAAATAAGTTTGCTCTCCATGAAAACGGAACTGCTCTAGCACCTCTCCGCCTGTTTCCTGTTCTGCCACCGCTCTCGCCTCAACGAAACCAGCATGTTGGTCTTGCTTCAGGGAAAGGCCGATATTGACCATAAGCCATATGATTAGACCAATACACAAACTACTTGCAATCAGCCACTTCTTCATTTGTCTCTTTCCTCTGCTTATTCAGATTTGATCTCCTTCTCAAAATCAAAGTTCAATTCTTCCAACACATCACCATGTTTTTGCAATTGGAACGTAAAACCGCTGATACGCCAACGATCATCATCTTCTTTTATCAATAACTCATACATCAGGCTGAAATCAGTCAAGGGAACCTGCCGAAGGGATTGAACGTGCTGGGCTAAAAAGCCACTAAATAGATCCATTATTGTCTCACCAGGCATCAATACTTGTACATGCCACTCTCCGTCAGAAGGCATTAACGCTACTTGCTCATATGTTTTTTGCTTAACACCTTCACTTAAGAGTTGAAAATGGTACACAGGAAGCAAAAAGTCCACTTCTCCCTGTGATAAGCGGCGCTTTTTACCGTCATGTTTCAAGTTCACATTTTCATTGTTATTTTCCACTATAAACAGCGGTTCGTCATTTTCAACGGCCTTGAGCTCCCAGTGATCAACATTGTGGTAACGAACGGTATACAGCCGCTTCTCTTCACCGCGTTCTTCAATCACATAAGCCCGTTCTTTTCCATCACCTGTCATCCAGGCAGTCAACATTTCAGACAACACTTTGAGCAGTTCTGTATCCTCATAGGCCTTTTCCCATGTTGCCATCCAAGTGCTGTGTTTGTTAAGCTTACTCTCCTCATCTGTCAAAGCCGGTTCTGAACGAGATGGAGGCGTACTTACTTGCTCTCCTTGGCAGGCAGTTAAAAGCGTTAAGCTCAACAGGATGAAGAGGGCTGTTACTGCCAGAGTTTTACTCACACTCCGCCCCTCCTTTTGAAGACAAACCTAAAGCAGTTAACGTTCCAAGTTTAATCCCTGTTACTACATGTATATCCTTTTTGCAGCCGTATATGTCTGAGGGATATACTTCGTAAAGAGTGGAGGGGGTGCCAAATCCATAACCTCCGGCTAAATACTGTTACTCATAGCGGGAGCAGTTTGACTCATACTAAACGTACGCTCTTGAAGGAGGGCGAGTCACATGCACAGCGAACAGCTGGACAAGTCAGTGCCATCTTCGTTGCCAAGCACCTGGGATGCCCGCTATAACCCCATCCTGTTTGAACAAACAAAAGAGTGGTATCGCCCGCATGCTGCCGTGGAGAAAAACTGTCTTACCGATCTGGCCTATCGCCACATTTTTTTCCCGCATCAGATTTAAAAATATCCCCTACCCTACACCGGCTCAACCGTCATGGTTGAGCTTACATACCAGCCATGAACCGTATTAATTCCGGCTCAGTTCCCGCCAGACCCGGTTAGCTTCATAAATCACTTTTTCCTCATCAAGGGTGATGCAGCGGCCATCTTTGACGACCTGTTTGCCTTGGACATAAACATGGCGCACATCAGAACCGCTTGCAGCATAAATGATATGGGAGACTGGATCATGTACCGGCTGCAAATGGGCCTGCCCCGGGTTGATGATGATGAAATCTGCTTCCTTACCTTTTTCCAGAGAGCCTACATGGGGAACAAAGGCACATTCAGCCCCCCACTTCGTCCCCATTTTTAGGGCTGCCTCAGCCGGGACAACGGTGGGCTCCTGGTGAACCCCTTTGTGTATAAGTGCAGCCAAACGCACTTCCTGAAACATGTCCAAATTGTTATTGGAGGCGGCGCTGTCAGTGCCGATGGACAAGCGGAAGCCCCTTTCCAGCAAACGGGGAACCTGGGCAATACCTGAACCTAATTTCAGGTTGCTGGCCGGATTGTGAGAAATTTTGACATCATACTCCTGTAAGATATCCATTTCCTCTTCTTCCAGATGAACGGCATGGGCCACAAGGGTGGGCCGCTCAAAAACCCCTATATCACGCAAATGGGGCACCGGACGCTGGCCGTAATGGCGAATATTTTGACGGACTTCCTTTGCCGTTTCCGATAAATGAATATGCACAGGCAAATCAAGCTGCTGAGCCCGCTCCACTATACGGTGAATATAGGCAGGCGGACAGGTGTAAGGCGCATGGGGAGACATCATGGTCGTGATCCTCCCTCCGGCCTGCTGGTGCCATCTTTGGGCAAACGCTGTGGCCTCATTCAGTTTGGCTTTCTGTTCTTCCTCGGGGCAAAGGCCGATAATGCCGCGGGCCAACACCCCCCGGATACCAGCCTCTTCCACCACTTCCGCCACCGTATCCATATGATCATACATATCCACAAAACAAGTCGTGCCTGATTTCAACATCTCTACAACAGCTAAAGCCGTCCCCCAGCGTACTGTATCAGCTGTAAAGCGGGCTTCCATGGGCCACATCTTTTCCTCCAGCCATTCTTTTAAGGGGGCATCGTCTGCATAGCCTCGTAAAACAGACATGGCCGCATGTCCATGGGTATTTACCCAGCCGGGCATCAACCATTGTCCTTTTAGATTGATCACCTGATCCGCTTCGGCTTCTGATTCCGTGTCAGGTTGCCCTGAACCAACTGCGGTAATGGTTTTGCCCTCAACCAGCAGATAGCCTTCCCGAAACCACTCGTTCTGTTCATTGGCCGTAATAATGACACCATTTTTAAATAGTGTTTTCATTGTGCTCATCCTTTGCTATGATGCTTTTCCTCATTTCTATTCTCTTCCTTTATTCTCTTCCGTCGGTTTAAATTCCTGCTTAGCTGGGCAAAACAAATACCCGGTAATCCTCCTTCTGGCTGACCACCAGAATGTGTCCATGTTTTTTCACCGGATAGACGTCCATCCAGGATGATTCCAGCCGCTCCATCACTTCTGGTTCTATCGTGTCAGCAGACCGGTAAAAAATAATGGCCACATGGGCATCTACTTCTTCTAAAAAAGCTTCACTGGAAGCATTTGTGCTGCCAAAGTCACTCACTTTTAATATGTGAGAGCGTAAATCATGCCGTTTGATTAATTCTTTTTCAACTTTTTTGGAGACCGTTCCGGTAAATAAAAAACATTGGTCACCATGAACGAGCTGAAAAACAAGAGAGTTGTCCTGCAAAGAAAGGGACAAGCGGGGCTGGGGATGAAATACTTTAATTGCACATGCCTCATCCAGGGTAACTTGATCCCCTTCGATTAAAGGATGCAGCTCAGCTTGTGCTGTCAGTTCCAAAGATGTAAACAGGTCGTCCAAATAAAAGGGGTAATAGAGATGTTGAGGTTCATATAGGTCAGCAATCAGCTCAAAATTTCCCATAAATTCTTCCTGTTGGCTGGTAATAACCAAATGATGGATATGTTCAATCTGCTGTTCACTTAGAAAGCGGATTAATTCCTTTTGTGACGTTTTGCTGCCTGTATCGACCAGCATGCCTTCACCATTTTCCAGTTGAATAAAGGTGGCTTCACCGCTCTTAAGTTGAATAAAGTATACTTTCATTCCCTCATCAGGAATCATTTTCCGTAAGTTTTTGGGAGTAAATGCTTCGCTTGAGGGTCCTCCCATACTGAGACAAAGCAGGGTAACCACCAGGAATATATACAAATACCTGTACCAGCTGCGGGTCAAATGGATCATTATCATCCGCCACCTTGTCATTCATCTTCCTGTGAGAGATGCTGATACGCTACTGTGTCAACAACCTGGGGATATTGACCGTTGTAAAGCTCCCTTAACCCCTCAACAAGGGGATGAGCGTGTGCCAGCTGTTCAAGACGGGAAATGGCTTCCTGTGCCTTTTGTTTCCGATTCCAAAACAAAAGCATCCAGGTATAAGAGAGCTGAATGTCCAACTCTTGGGGAAAAAGGGATAATGCTTTTATGAACAGGGGCTGGCTGTGCTCCATATCTCTGACCAGACCATAGTTCCAAGCTAATCCGGCCCACACTTCGGGATCCAGGCATTTTTCATTGTGTTTTAATATACGTTGATAGCACTGAATGGCCATCTGATACATCGCTTTTTGTTCAAAATGCTTGGCCATCCGCTTTAACAGCTCAGGATTTTCCTCCATTTGCATGGCTTCGAACCAGTAAGCCAATCCTGCCTCCTCATCACCCAGTTGCAGATACACTTGACCGATCATATAAGGGCCGCGCCAGTCATGAGGTTCCAGGGCAACGTATGTCTTAAATTTCTCCAGACTTTGAGTGTACCATTGCAGCTGATATAATGTTTGGGCATGATTAAAGGTAATAATGCCTTTCCATTCGTCACGGACCTGCTCTAAATTAATCTTTTCAAAATAATAATGAGCCTGCTCATAGGCCTTTAAGGTGCCTTGCAGGCAAGCCAGACCGTGAGCCGCTAAATGATAAAGATCATCTTTTTGTGTTGTGTCAAGCAAAAATTGCAAGTGATACTTTGCTTTTTCCAGTTGATTGGTGGCCAAATAGGCATGGGCCAAAAACAGACGGGCCTGCTCAAAATCAGGATGTTTGCCCACGACATGGCAAAAATGCGGAATGGCTTGTTCAAACATCATTAAATCGTAAAAGGCTTTGGCCTGTTTCCAAGCAGATGACTGGGTTACAGCTGAATTTAACGGGACAGTGCCCGGTTGACCGTGCATCATGTTGTCTGTTCCGCCGGGAACAAAATCAATTTGGGACAAAGCCTCCTCAAATTTGATCCACTCTTCCAAGATCAGTTCGCTTTCCTTCTGCAAAGCAGCCAGCTCATCCTCATACACTTCTTTTGGCACTAAGCCTTTGGCATATTGATGAGACAAATCCATCAATCTTTTGTGAAGCTGCTCAAAATACGTTTTTATTTCCATAAAAAAACCCACCCATTATGTTTGTTTGTAGTGTTTCTCACAGCAAGGCTAGGTATGCAACACATAATGGATGGTTCTACAGCTTGGAAGGTCGGGCCAGCCTTAGCTTACTGTCCCATGAATTTCTTGCTCAATTAGATCTTGAATCCGGTTATCCTTGTCCATAATGGCCACTTTCGGTTTAAAATCAGCCAGCTTTTCCTCGGCAACCAGGGCATAGGAAATAATAATTACAGTATCACCAGGCTGGACCAGCCGGGCAGCCGCTCCGTTGAGGCAAATGGTGCCAGACCCTCGTGGACCTGGGATCACATAGGTTTCCAAGCGGGCACCGTTGTTATTATTCACAACCTGAACTTTTTCATGAGGCAGAATGTCAACGGCTTCCAACAAAGCTTCATCAATGGTAATGCTGCCTACATAGTTGAGATTGGCCTCCGTCACCGTTGCTCTGTGAAGTTTCGCTTTCATCATGTGCCTAAACATGCACTCTCTCCTCCCCCATGTCAATGATCACGTTATCAATCAGGCGGGTACGGCCGATTTTGACCGCCACTGCGACGATCACCTGTCCCTTGACCCCATCCAGCGACTCAAGGGCCTTAAGCCCGGGGAATGAACGGATGTCAATATAATCAAGTTCAATCAAAGGCTGGCTGAGCAACATTGCTTTCATGTGTTCTTTTATCTTGTCTGTGTCCCGTTCTCCCTGTTTAATCAAAGCCTTGCCCTCTTGCAGGCTTTTGTTTAAAGCGAGGGCCTGCTGGCGCTCTTCAGCTGACAAATACACATTGCGGGAACTCATGGCCAGCCCGTCCTCTTCCCGGACAATGGGACAAGGTCTAATGATCACGGGGATATTCAGATCGTGTACCATTTGCTGAATGACAGCAACCTGCTGGGCATCTTTCAGCCCAAAATAGGCGTAATCGGGCCGGATAATATTAAACAGCTTCGTCACAACGGTGGCCACTCCTGTGAAATGTCCAGGCCGTGACTGACCGCACATCACCTCGGTGATGCCGGACACTGTCACCGCTGTTAACGGTTCTTGGGGATACATTTCACCTAACTCCGGTACAAACAGGACATCCACCCCAAGTTTAGCCGCCAGAGCTTGATCTCGCTTAAGGTCGCGGGGATAACGATCAAAATCCTCATTCACTCCGAATTGGAGAGGATTGACAAATATACTCATGACAACGATGTCACATTCCACTCTGGCCTGTTTCACCAGGCTGAGGTGTCCTTCGTGCAAATAACCCATGGTAGGCACCAAGCCAATTTTACAATGATAATTCTGCTCCTTCAAACGGACATATTCTCTTCTCCACTCCTCAATAGAGCGCAAGGTTTTCACCGGCCATCCACCTCCCCACCGTACAGCCTGGCTAACACGCTGTCATCCATCTTGTAGCTGTGTTCAGCAGTGGGAAAGCGGCGCTCCCGCACTTCAGCCACATACTGCCGCACCGCATCCACCACCTCACACCCAACCTGGGCATATTGTTTGACGAATTTGGGCTGAAGCTCACTGCCGAAACCAACCAGGTCATGAAAAACAAGCACTTGTCCATCGCAGTGGACACCGGCACCGATGCCGATGGTGGGAATCTCTAACATAGCTGACACCTGTTTAGCCAGAGCAGCGGGCACACATTCCAGAACAATGGCAAACACACCTGCTTCTTCCAGAGCCTTGGCATCAGCGATCAATTTTTTGGCGGTGAACTCATCCTTGCCCTGAACCTTATAGCCGCCGAGCTGGTAAACGGACTGGGGTGTTAAGCCAAGATGACCCATAACCGGCACACCAGCATCTGTCAAGCGCTGAACAAGGTTAGCCACTTCCTGTCCACCCTCCAGCTTGACAGCTTGAGCACCGCCTTCCTGCAACAACCGGCGGCAGGCATCAAGGGTGCGGTCAAAAGAGCCGTGATAGGTTAAAAACGGCAAGTCAGTCACCACTAACGCGTGCTTAGCCCCTCGTGTAACCGCTTTCGTATGGTGCAACATATCTTCAATCGTGACAGGTATGGTCGAGTCATAGCCCAATACAACCATGCCCAGTGAATCACCGACCAGAATCACGTCAATACCCGCCTCATCTACCAGCTTGGCTGTAGGATAATCGTAGGCCGTTATCATGGTGATGGGCCGTTCTTCGCCTTTCATTTGTCGTAAAGTGGCAGTTGTTGTTTTACCCATTCAGGATCCTCCCCTTTTTATCTTCATTTCATTGATCACGGGTAACCTGCGGATCAGGGAGGAATCGTTCATTAAAAACGATCAAAAAAACCTTCTGCAGGTGCAGAAGGCAAAAAAGACATACGGAACCTTTCCGTTAATGTCCCTAACGATCCCTCTGTCCCTGTCCATGACGGTTCAAGGCAGAATATCGCGGAGCTCGTTTGACTATATGCAGTTGCATCCACCTTATCCAATGCTGTTCAGCATGTGTCACACTGAAAGATGAGTATGGCTCCCGATAGATGCCATCTCTTCACCATTCCTCTTAGGCTTAGGTTTATTATACCAGAAGCAGACTATAATGTCTCGATATCTGCTGAATAAATTCTGTGTACATGGCCCTGTCCGTCTTCCAGCAGCAACGCACCTTCGTCGGTGATGCCTCTGGCGACGCCTTCCACTTGGCCATGGGGAGTTCTGGCCACGATGCGCTGCCCCAAGGAACAAGTATGGGCTTCCCACAATGTTTTGACCGGACCAAAACCATGCTGCTGGTACAAGTTATACACATTCTCCCACTCCTGAAGAATGGCAACAACCAGGTCTTTGCGTGAAATTGGTTTCTGGGCCGCCAGTTTTAATGAGATGGCTTTACTGCTAAGTTCAGGAGGGAAATCTTCCGCCTCTTGATTAACGTTAAGGCCAACGCCAATGACCACATAATTGACCCTGTCTGCTTCTGCGTTTAATTCAGTCAAGATGCCGGCTACTTTTTGCCCGCCATATAACAAATCATTGGGCCATTTAATGGACAGAGCAATGGAGGTGGTTTGTTTGACGGCCCTCAGCACGGCCACTGCTGTCAATAACGTCAGTTGGGGAACCGAGGTTAAGGGGATATGGGGCCGGACGACCAAACTCATCCACAACCCCGTCCCTTTGGGCGAAAACCATGTCCGTCCCAATCTTCCTTTTCCTGCCTGCTGATGATCAGCCAGCACGACAGTTCCAGCAGGAGCCCCTTCCCTGGCCAGACGGTGGGCAATCGTCTGGGTCGATTCCACTTCATCAAAGTAATGAAGATCGTGTCCCAGCCACTTGGTACGCAAATGGGAGGCAATGACAGAAGGGGACAATGTATTGGGTTCTGCTACCAGCCTGTAGCCCTGTTTGCGTACGGCTTCGATTTGATATCCTTCTTTACGCAGTTCCTCAATATGTTTCCAAATCGCCGTACGGGAGACACTGAGCTGTTGACTCAACTCCTCTCCAGAAACAAAACCACGGCTTGCAAGCAATGCCTGCAGCAGTTGTTTGCGAATCTCATTCATGTTTCTCATCCTCCATCACAAAAGCCCGGATCGCTTCACGTTCATTGGGCACTTTACCTTCGACGACGGCTTTAACCAAACGGTCCAGCTCCTCTTGGATCCAAGGGCCGGGAGAACGTTTCCTAAACAACTGTAAATCCTTGCCATTGACACACAATTCCTGGGGATGACGAATGGGCAAGTTATCCAGCACAGTTCTGATTTGTTGTCGCAGGTCAGTGGCCACCGAGCGGTTGAGCATCAGTTGGTTTAGCTTTAATAAAGAAACAAAATCCTCTTCTCCCAGACGGATCAGGTCATAAGCAGGAATGTCTTCTACATCAATGACGTGTTCATAGTGTTCCAGGTGGCGCAGAAGCCGCTTGATTTCTTTCACAAATGCTTTTGGGAGGCGCAAGGCGTGCAGAAAGGAAGCCCTGTACTGCTCATCCATATGGTATAAAAGCAATACCCAGCGCTCCCGTTCGGTTAAGGCCTGTATCGAAAAGCTCAAGATTTCCCTTAATCCTTTATGCAGATAATGAAAAGGAGAAACATCACGAGTTATTCCGCTGCTCCATAAGAGACGCAACCCTTGCTCAACATAGGGCGCTTGCAAAAGTTTTTGAAATTCATGGGTGATCCGCTCCCGGGCTACTTTCTCCAGCAAGCGGCGGTGAATCCGTATGGCAGATAATACCTTTTCTCCCACACTGAAACCCAATTGCCCGCTAAAGCGGATCGCTCTAAACATCCGCAAAGCATCTTCTGCAAAACGTTCCCGGGGTTCCCCCACTGTACGGATCACTTGGCGCTCAAGATCACGCCGGCCCCCGAAGTAATCATATAAGCGGTCAAAACGGTCTAACGCCATGGCATTAATGGTAAAATCCCGCCGACTCAGGTCTTGCTTGAGGGAATCCACAAATTGAACCCGGTCCGGCCGGCGATAATCCGAATAGCCTTCCTCCGTTCGGAAAGTGGTCACTTCAAAAGGAACATCATCTTCTACAACTGTGACAGTCCCGTGCTTCAAACCGGTAGGCACTGTCCTTTCGAAGAGACTGATCACTTCCTCCGGTCTGGCCGAGGTACAAATATCGATGTCATGCAGGGGACGGTTTAACAACATATCCCGTACACAGCCTCCCACCATGTAAGCCTCAAACCCGCTCGATTCAAGTTTTTCCAGTATCCGTTTGGCCGTCATCACGAGTTGCATCCCCATCACACACTTTCACATATTCAGCTTCATATACCATATACTAAGAATGTTTGACACTAATTACGGTCAAAGCATGATGTTGTGATTAACACAGTGTCTTTATCAGATTGAACAGAAAGAAAGGGGAGTCGCTGTTGCGTACATTATATGGCTTATTTATCCTCATTGCCAAAGTACTTCAAGGACGAAAGCGAACACGTTGACCGCTGTGTAACCCAGGTTGTTATCCGTTTAACACCCTTTGATACAGGGTGAGGTATTGCTCCAAAATGATATCTGCGGCAAACTGGGTCCGGGTTCGCTCCAATGCTGCTTGTGAGAAACGCCTGTAAACATCTGGCTGGCTCAGTAATGTGACGGCACCATGGGCCATCCCTTCAATATCTCCCACCGGATAGATCAAGCCTGTTTGACCTTGTGCAATGACCTCCGGTATACCACCTGTATTAGAGGCAATGACAGGCACGCCACAAGCCATTGCCTCCAAAGCCACCAGACCGAAGCTTTCTTTTTCGGAAGGCAATAGCATCAGATCGGTTTGGGACAAGATTTCAGCCACATCATCCTGTTTGCCCAAAAAATGGACATACGAATCAAGGTGGTGTTCTTTTAGCCAGTGGCACACTCTTGGAAAATCAGGGCCTTCACCAATAAAAATCAGCTTGGCCGGAATCTCCCTCAGGATCAACTGAAAAACCTTAGCCACATCCAATACCCGTTTCACTGGCCGGAAATTGGAAATATGAACCACTAATTTTTCCCCGTTGGGGGCATATTGTTTTCTGAATAAGGGATGTACAGACCGTTCATACTGGCGAAGATCAACGAAATTATATACTTTATATATATCCTTATTGATGTGTAATAGCTCATACGTTTCATTAATCAAATGGTCCGATACGGCTGTCACCAGATCCGATTGTTCGATGCCGTAGCGAATCATCTCTTTCAGTGTCTCATCATAGGCTAAAACGGTAATGTCCGTTCCATGTAAGGTGGTGACCACTTTTAAGGGGTGATCAACCATTTGTCTGGCCAAAATGGCACACACTGCATGGGGAATAGCATAATGGACATGTAAGAGATCCAATTTTTCCCGGTTTGCCACTTGAGCCATTTTGCTAGCCAGCGTTAAATCATAAGGGGGATAACGGAAGACCTCATATTGGTTCACTTCCACCTCATGATAATAAATATTAGGATAAAATTTTCCCAGCCGGAATGGGACACCAGGGGTAATAAAATGAATTTGGTGACCATGTTCAGCCAAAAGTTTGCCCAGTTCAGTGGCCACAACACCTGAACCGCCCAGCGTCGGGTAACAGGTAATCCCGATTTTTAGTGAGCGATTTGGTAAGGGACAGTTAACCTTCACGCCGGTCAGCCTCCGCTTCAGGCCAAACTAGACTTGGTAAAGAAAGAGGAGTTTTAACCATAAACCCTTCCGCGTAAGGGACCTTAATCATGCTCCCGAACCACCGTTCCCTTCCTTCAATCGCTTCCATAAACCCTGTATTTAACCTGGTGGCAATACTGCCTTCCGTTTGCTCAAACTGTGACCGGTATACCTTCAAAGCCTGTTTTTTAATCTTCATCTCTTGCGTAATATCGACCAAGATATCCGGTTTGGCTACACTGTTAATGAAATAATAATAAAGTTGGGCAACTTGATGGGGGGCTTGTCTCTTCTCGCCCCACTGATACTTACCAATATTGGCCGTAAAGACCGCTTCTTCAATCCACTGTGCTGTTTGGTTATGATCCGGATGCCGGTCATGGTCATATGGAGCAAAAACTGCCCTTGGCCTATGCCGACGGATAAGCTCTACAACAGCACCGATAATTGATTCTCTGTCCGTCAAGGCGCGGTCAGGAAATTTTAGATTGAAGCGCTGTTTGACGCCCAGCACCCGGGCGGCTTGCGCTGCTTCTTCCTGCCTTGCTTCCACGGTCCCGTTAGAGGACAACTCAGCCATAGTTAAATCGATGATGCCAACTGCATAACCTTGAGCCACATGCTTGGCGATCGTTCCGGCCATGCCGATTTCCACATCATCCGGGTGGGCTCCAAAACAAAGTAAGTCAAGGGCTTCTCCCACATTGATTCCCTCCCTGTAATCGTCTCTCCCGCTCCTATATTTATATACCGTCTTATGACGTATGTTTGCGCAACTCCCGCCAGTCCAGATAGCCCGCTTCCATGGCCCGTAGAATAATCTCTGCTGTAGCCATATTGGTAGCTAACGGAATTTGGTGAACGTCACAGAGACGCAGCAAGGCAATAATGTCCGGTTCGTGAGGTTGAGCTGTTAATGGATCACGGAAAAAGATAACCAGATCCATTTTGTTTTCAGCAATGAGTGCCCCAATTTGCTGGTCACCACCCAGAGGGCCCGATAAAAAGCGGGTGATCTTCAGTCCGGTATGTTCCATGATTAACTTGCCGGTGGTACCTGTGGCATACAGATCGTATCTGTTCAGCACAGACTCATAGGCAATGGCAAAATTGACCATGTCCTGCTTCTTTTTGTCATGGGCAATTAAGGCAATGTTCATCAACTAGCCCCCTTCTTACTGTACTTATTCATCCAGCAACTTATCTAGACCATACACCAACCGCTCCAGTTTGACCACTTTTTTGATCGCCAGATTGACTCCAGGCATAAAAGAGGTCCGGTTGATGGAGTCATGGCGGATGGTCAATGTTTGCCCTTCACTACCGAATATCACTTGCTGGTGCGCCACTAAGCCGGGCAAACGCACACTATGTATGGGGAATCCTTGGTAAAAAGCACCACGTGCCCCCTCTAGTTCCTCTTTTTCCTCCGGATGACCCTGTCGATGTTCTTCCCTCACTTCCCCGATCATTTCTGCTGTTTTAATCGCCGTACCGGAAGGAGCATCTAATTTTTGATCATGATGCATCTCAATAATCTCCACCTCCGGCATATATTTGGCTGCCATTTGAGCAAATTTCATCATTAAAATAGCACCAATGGCAAAGTTGGGCGCAATAATGGCACCCATTTTATTTTGTTCGGCCAGTTGTGAGAGCTCTTCAATATCCGCTTGTGTCAACCCTGTTGTGCCAATCACGGGTCTGACCCGGTAATGGATGGCCAATTGGGCATGCCGTTTGACTGACTGGGGGGTGGTAAAGTCAACCATGACGTCTGGATTAAAGTCAGTCAAGGCCCGTTCCAGATCGTTAACAAAGGGAGCGCCTATAGGGCCTAGGCCAATCACTTCCCCCACATCGGTACCGTTTAATGCGGAGTCGACCCCACACACCAATTGCAGCTCATCATCACTATGAATCATTTTTACTGTTTCCGATCCCATTTTTCCTTTAGCTCCTACCACAATGACACGGATCGCCATTAAAATCACTCCTATTGAATTGTTGAATCACGGTTACAATACTACTACAATTTTACTATATGGCCCTTTATTTTGCGAACGAGGAAAGAAGGGGAGAGACATGCCACTGAAAGTAAGAAACATGGCCATGATTATCCTGGGCAGTGCCATCTATGCTTTCGGCTTAAACTATTTTAACATTGCTAACCAATTGGTGGAAGGCGGGTTTACAGGCGTCACTTTATTGCTTAATTATCTGTTTGGTTTTAGTCCGGCTATCACTAACCTCGTGCTTAATATTCCGCTGTTCTTCATCGGCTGGAAGGTGCTTGGGCGCACCGCGTTCATTTACACCATTTTAGGTACCCTTTCCTTGTCATTATTTTTGTGGCTGTTTGCAGGCTTTCATCTATACCTTGGTGAGGATTTGCTGCTTGCTGCCCTGTATGCCGGTGTCACAGCAGGCATTGGCTTGGGTATTGTTTTCCGCTACGGAGGGACGACTGGAGGGGTGGATATCATTGCCCGCCTGGCCAAAAAATATCTGGGCTGGAGCATGGGCAAAACGATGTTCGCCTTCGATGTGGGCGTGATCACCCTGTCCCTCATCTATCTGGATCACAAACTGGCCATGTACACCATCATTGCCGTCTATATCGGGGCCAGGGTGATCGATTTCGTTCAGGAGGTGGCCTACGCTGGCAAAGCGGTGATGATTATTTCAGACTCGGCCCCTGAAATTGCCCAAATGATCCTTAAAAAATTGGACAGGGGAGCCACGCTGTTAAAGGGAAAAGGCGGTTACACCGGCAGCCAGAAAGAAGTGCTTTATTGCGTCATCAGCCGCAACGAATTGGTCCGCTTGAAAAACTTGATCCGGGAGATTGACCCCTACGCCTTTGTGGCCGTTCATGATGTCAGAGATGTGCTGGGGGAAGGTTTTACCCATGATGAGCAGAAAAAACCGTTACGGGATGACATGTAACAAAAAAGCTTGCAGACACATGCAGTCTGCAAGCTATACAGGTCAGATGATGCCTGATGGCCAATCACATCGCTGACCTGCTGTTTGGATCTATGTTGGTACATGTTCTTAATCATTGTTCATACCGGCATATACCATAATAAAGCGTAACAGTTCCAGTACAGCGACCACGGTTGCGGCAACATAAGTGAGAGCAGCTGCATTGAGCACTTTTCGGGCGGCATGCTCTTCGTTCATGCCAATGACATTGAGGCTCACCATTTGGTTCAAGGCCCGGCTGCTGGCATTAAATTCAACCGGCAGAGTGACAACTTGAAACAGCACAGCAAAGGCCATGGTGAGGATGCCAAGCAGGATCATGTTCGTTGAGTATAGCAGAAGGCCTAGGAAAATAAAAATGAAAGACGCGTTGGAACCAAATGTGGCCAGCGGAACCAGCGCATGTCTGAAGCGCAAAAAGGCATAATGCTCTGCATCTTGAATGGCATGGCCGACCTCGTGGGCAGCCACCGATACGCTGGCAATGGATGAACCATAGTAGTTATCACTGGAAAGGCGGACCGTTTTTGTCGTCGGATCATAATGGTCTGTCAGTTTTCCCCTGACTTCTTCCACTCTGACGTCATACAAACCGTTAGCATCCAGTATTTTGCGGGCCACTTCTCTCCCTGTTAAACCGGAAGCGGCAGCAATGCGCAAATGGTCCGCAAAAGTCCGTCTCAAATAAAACTGGACTAAAATAGGAATAGTAATAATGAGCAGAAAATAGATAAGAATTGTCATTTGACCGCCTCCTTCTCCACCTCGTTCAGTCCTGTTGTACTATTTATTATAGGGCAAAGGTCAAATATAGTCAATTACATCTGCACTACATACTTCTCGCCTTGCGCCAAGGAACGGTTTCGGCTTCCTGCTCACCCCTATATTTTTTCCAGCCCACATAACTTAATACGCTAACAATCAGTAAGGATATCCCTACCAATAACAGAATGAAAGCGCCTTGCTGCTCTCCTGACTCTTGGAAAAATGCGAGGTCAATCTGTTTTTCTAATCGATCCAGTACTTGCGCTGTCTGTTCTTTTTTTTGCCACAGTTCAGCCGAATACCGGTCCAGATAGGCAACAAGTGAATCAAGCTGGGTATATACTTGAGGAGGATGACTCACAACGATGGCCGGGCGGATAAATTCATAATGATTGAACAAGCGATTTAAATACCGGAAAAATTGGTCCCGATCCCCCTTATTTATACTTTGTTTCAGAGCAGTCAAGTCTTCGGCCAGCTTAGGATAAAAATTAATCCATAGCGGCTGCTCAGTATGACTCACAGCGTTGATCGTTAAGCGCATCCGTAAAACCTGCTGGTAGACCTGATTCTCGTTGAGCTTCACTTGGGTAAGGGCTCCTTGGGCTTGTACGACCGTTTCCGTCAAAATATTGGCCTGTTCCACATGTTGCAGGTATTGTCCCAATTGTACAGTTAGCAGACGTTCAGAAATCTCCAGCACTGTTTGACGGGCTTGATCATACTGTTTCTCTTCAACCAAGCGGAATGCTTTATCTGCCAGTTCATCTATTTCAAGCCACTTACGCAATTGTTCATCTCTGGTATTGTTATGGCTGTCCGCATATGTGACACCAATATTCAAGCCAATCGTGACAAACATAACCAAAATGAACATTTTAACTGCCCAGTGGTCACGAACCATACGTCTTCTCATCTTATCCCCTCCCCTAACACATCCTATGGGACAAGGGACAAGTTTAGACCATTTTTTTGTCTAGGGGATCACTTGTCAGACGCCCAGCGATGCTTAATGACGTTTGGGGACGTGGCGGGCGACCCTTTTCCCCCTGCAAACCACCGACAGATAAAAAATCAGGAGTCCGACCAAACTTAAACAGACGGTGAAGGTATAAATTTGGGGCAAAAAGGGATGTAGCCGGTAATTCAACCACGGAAAAATACCCAGCGTATAATCTAACACATCATTAGTTAGGGTCCATGTGGCAACCAGTAGCAGATGGTGCAGCTTGAAGCTGAAATAAGGGATGTACAACAAAGCTTGAACGGCCATCCCAATGTGGGAAAAAATGAGCATATAATGCTGCCAGGTCAATTCCCCACCGAGCAAACCTGTCCAAACAATCATCACCGTAGCCCAGACCCCATATTTGAAGAGAGTGACTGCTGCAAAAGCTTCCACGAACCGCCACTGTCTGCCCATTAAAAAAGCCACCAGTACAAAGCAGAAAAATAAACTGGCCGTCGGGCTATCCGGAACAAAGGGTAATAAGTACCACTCAGTTGCTGCCAGCTGGTTTTTGTACCAGTAATAGCCGTATATCGTTCCCAGTGTATTGATGACCAGTAACGTCCATAAGCCTGATCTTTGACCCAGCCACTTTGTCAGCCATTTAAACCACAACATGACCGCATTCACACACTATGCGCCCCTTTTTAAATATCTTATTGTGTTTGTTAAGCTCATTTTCATTGTAAAAGGCAAAAAGCTGACCTAAACAGCCAGCTTTTTGCTTCAGTACATTATTCTTCACCATCCAGTGAAGCAAGCCATTCAGCAAGTGCCTGCAAATCTTCTTCATCGTCAACAAGACCACTTGGCATAGCACCCTGTCCGTTAATAATTACATTTCTAATTTGATCTTCTGAAAGCTCAGCCCCAACCAGGTTTAACGGAACACCAACTGCTCCACCTTCCAGATTTTCACCGTGACAGTTGATACATGTATATTGGGCATATAACTCATAGGACGGATGGGTGGTATCGATCTCCACATCAAAATATGGGCTGTCCCAAGCGTACACTTCGTTTTGGGACCAGTCATGCCCTTTATACGCATCATAAGTTAAGACAAACAGCGATACGATAACAAGTAGCATGATCCCAGAAGCAATAGGCCGCTTAATCGGTCGCCGTTCCTTGCTGCGGTCCAGCCATGGAGCCAACAGCAAAGCTGTGAAGGCCAAACCAGGTATCACAACGGTTCCGATCACGGTGTAGGGACCAGAAGCAAAGCTGTATTTTAAGAGCTGAAAGAGAAATAAGAAGTACCAGTCTGGCACCGGGGAATAACCGGTATCGGTCGGGTCAGCGAGACGTTCCAATGGCGGTTCATGGGCAACCGTCAACACAAGAAATCCGATCAAAACAACGGCCCCAACCATCCACTCTTTTAAAAGAAAGTTAGGCCAGAAGGGCTCAGTCTTGCCCGGAAACTCCGAATAGTCTTTGGGAATGTTTGGTACACGCCGGGCCAGGATACGTGAATCTTCCACATATTTAACCTCTTTATGGTGATTGTCATGATTACTTGCCATGTTTTACCCCCCTCAGTTGGAGAGAACTCCATTTTATAGTGGTCCAGAGATTCCCTGTCTGCGAATCAGGATAAAGTGGATCCCCATCAAGGCCAGCAATGCGGCAGGCAGGAAAAAGACATGAATGGCAAAGAAACGTGCCAATGTCTGGGCACCCAACACATCACCGCCAGCCAGGAATGTTTCAATCATTCCCCCAATAAGCGGCACACTTGAGGCAATTTCAATCCCAACCGCAGTGGCAAAGTACGCTTTCATATCCCAGGGCAGCAAATAGCCGGTAAAGCCAAGACCCAGCATCACCCCAAAGATCATCACACCTACAACCCAGTTCAACTCGCGGGGCTTTTTATATGAGCCGGTAAAGAAGACGCGCAGTGTATGTAGGAACATCATGACAATAACCACACTGGCACCCCAGTGGTGCATGCCGCGCACAATCTGCCCGTAAGCCACTTCATTTTGCAGATATTTAACTGATTCATATGCATTAACAATATCCGGAACATAGTACATGGTGAGAAACATCCCGGATAAAATTTGGATCACGGTGATGAAAAAGGTTAAGCCACCGAAACAGTAAATAAACGCCGAGAAGTGATGTGCCGGGTTCACATGTTCGGGGACCTCATGGTCGGCCAAGTCCCGCCACATCGGGGTAATATCAACCCGTTCATCAACCCAATCATATAACTTTTGCAGCATGGCTTATCCCAACTCCTCTCGTGGCACTGCTCGGCCTAAATACAGTTTGCCGTCTTCACCCACTTCATATTGATAAACATCAAGTGGGGCAATAGGCGGCGTACCGGGAATGTTAATGCCGTTTTCATCGTATAGTCCGTTATGACACGGGCAGAAGAAATGATTGGGATAATCGTCGTTGGTGTCCCACTGCACAGTGCACCCTAAGTGCTTACAGACGGGAGACAAGGCTTGCACTTCACCGTTGTCCAACACTCTGACCCAGGCGGAGTACAATCTTTCATACTCTGTCCAACCGTCCTTGATCAATAATTTAAAATCGACCCGTTTGTACTCTTTGCCGAATTCGGAGATGTCGCCAACAGGAACCATCTCCTGCTCCGCACCGACTTTTAAAACAGGGTCTATGGCAAAGCGGATCATCGGAGCCACCGTCGCTGAGACGAGGAAACCGCCGACGCCCATTAAAGTGTAATTAAGGAACTGCCGTCTGGACACCTGCTGTTTCTCTTTGTCACTCATCCTTTAACCTCCCTACACACATAGACTGACCATTCAATGAAGCCGATAACAAACAATAGACTAGGACATAATCATGATAGCTCATGCGGAAAATCACGTCAAGAATTATCAATTTCGGCCATTTCCAACCATTGTTCGGCATACATTCACATTTTACCCTCTTTTCCATAAACTAATGAGCTTGGGCACATATTTTTGCGCACAGTTGAACAAAGTCTGGCTAGATTGGTCCTCAACATCCACTTCGTGCAGATCAATATATAACAAACTGGCAGTAAGCATCTCGCTCTTCTTCTTCCACATGTCATCAACTGTAATATACACTTGATGTTGAAAACCGTTTTGCAACACATCATCCGTATAGCGGTTTAAATAAGTCACAAGCTCCTCTTCTTGATGGGATTCCGCATAGGTCACCGGAGGAAGCAGCAGAACCCGTCCTGCCAGCTGCTCTTCAATATGATTGATCACTCCCGAAAGCCAGGTTGCCTGTAAGGCACTTTCCCGGGTGCTTGGCCCAAGCTTGACCTTAAAAAGAGGGACCAGGGCCGTATCGATATAGGCCTTGTTTTCAATATAGTCATCAATGGTTAAACGATCCCATTTCATACTTTCACCACCTGTGCAATAAATAAGACCCGATCAGGTGACCGGGCAACTTATCTTTCAATTATACTCTATTCTACACTATTCTTCATGCTCACTAACTAATTTCATCCATTGTTCACTTAATTGTAAAAAACGGTTCTTATCTTGCTGGTCCAAAGCTTCATCTATTTGCCTATACAATTGCTGCTTTTTATATTGATACATGGCTTCGTCCAATATCATCTCCGCAAACAGGGCATACAATCCATTAGAGGGAAGTTTTTGTTTTTTCATCAGACCGTCCTCCCTCACCGCGGCATACTCAGGAGAAGTTTTGGCCGCTTTAAAGTTTAATTTGATTTGTATGGTTTGATGAGGATGTTGCCTCAAGTCATGAAACGCTTTTTCAACATCGGTTGTTAACAACTTCCCTTTTTGAAATTGGAATGAGACACCGTCTAAACACGTGGTAGACATGATAATCGAACGTTCCGTTACATCAATTTCATCTACAAACCGAACCCGCCCTAACAGCTTGTCGTCAGACATCATGTAAGTCAACAGCCAAGCGCCTTCCCGCTTTTGCAGCTCATAGGTTTGAAGAAACCATTCCAAAAAACGTTTCTTTTCTGCATTGGTGATCAACGGCTTCATGTCTACCCCTCCTTCTTGTTTATACTATACATATTCGCTTTCACAAAAAAATTCCCTGCTGAAGAGCGGGAATTTTTTTAAATCTTCACTTTATTTTCACATAGTAGCGACCAGCTGACTCATCTGCCAGCAACATCACCAGCCCCAGGTGAGACATCATGCCCAGTATGCGCTCCTGGATCAGTGTGCTCACATCGTCAAAATAATAAGCTTTAAGCCACGGTGAAAGGAGGCTGGCCAGTTTGTCTGCTCTTATCCACTGACCATTTAAACCCGATGTGAGCAGTTCAAACAGAAATGGGAGAGAAGGAATAGGTTTCTGGTAAAGGATGAGCCAATAGCGGGTTAATTGCTCTATTAGCTGAGCCTGATTGGACGGGGCAGCCACAATGTGTTCTCCCTTCGGAGTAAGGGACAAACAGTGCTCCCCCTCCATAATCCATCCCTGGGCATAACAAAAGTCATAGATCAAAGCAAAACGGTTGGGGTATGCGGGGAAGCGCCGGCCGTAGCCAAACCGCCAGCGCTGTTTGCCCAGTGGATCCTCGGGTACGGCAAAAGAGTTGAGCAACCGTTGTTGGAAGCGTCTGTGAATCACACCTGTTTTGGTTAAAGGAACCGGGTCAGCCGCCACAAAACGCAGAAAACAGAACAGGTCTCCAACAATTGCCTGCCGCTCGTCTCGTAACTTAAACTGGTCTTGCTCCTGTAGTTCTTCATCTGGCACAGGCTGAACCAGATGAAGAAACCGGTTTTTCAGCACTTGACGCAACAGGTGATGGATATCAAGCGGGATTTCGATTTGCTTGTGGCAGGGATCTGGAATGATAAACAGCCAGCCCCGTTTAATAAGCTGGGTCAACCATTGCTCAGGTTCAGCTTCGATCCCGGTAACAGATTGAACAAAGCGGCCTTTGGCCATGAGTTCTTCAATAGAATACGTCCGCTTAGGCTGAAAGATGAGAAATTGCACAAAGGGAAGGAGGTTATCCCCCAGTTCCTGTAATGCTGCTTGGCAGGCCTGTTTATTAAGCAGCTGAAAGTGAATAGACTGAACCAATTCTAATTTTGAGTGACGGTTACACTCACAACGGTAAAATGAAGCCAGACGGTTTAATTGGCCAATATCCTGCTGGAGCAAACAATCTATTAATTTCATCGTCTCAACCCTCACATACCTGTTGCTCTATGTTCTGCTACATCGAGTCTCTAGTTGATGTGTTAAAGATAGTATGAGAGCACACTGAGCAAATTATACTCCTCCTTCCACCTTCAACTATTTCATATCTTGCTCATAACGCTCTATCATGTCCATGATCTCCCACTGGTCAGGTTGAAGCACTAAGGATTTCTTCCACAACCGAACCGCTTCTGTCAATTGGCCTTCGTCCCGGAGCAAATAAGCCAGCCTGTTCAATACATTGACGTCATCAGGAACAAGCGTTAGCGCTTGCCGGTAGCTATCCCGAGCTTCATGCCATTCTTCCAATTCCTCATACAGCCGCCCCTGCTCAATCCACAAGTCCGGCCGTTCGGGGCTGATGTCAAGCAGCTGCCGGAGATAAGCCAGGCATTGTCTGAGATCCCCTGTTTCCTGACTAAGCTGGATCAATGCTTCCAGTACTTGGGCATGTCCAGGTTCCAGCTCCAAGGCATAGCGCAGCGCGTTTTCAGCCTCTTCATATTTTTTCTGTTTGAGCAGGACCTCTCCATGCAGGTAAAAAAGTTGGGGGTTTGTTTCATCATACCGTAGTCCCTGTTCAATCGTCGCCAATGCCTGGCCAATATCATTCAGTTTTAAGTAGGACTGGGCCAGGTAAACATATGCTGATGCGTAATAGGGATCTATGTCTAACAGGTCGCGGAAATAATTTACCGCCCTTTCCCACTCCTTCAGCCGGAAAGCAACAAACCCGGCTCCAAACAGCACATCTGGCGTTCTGTGCTGCTTTAAGGCCAGTTCATAATGAGTGAGGGCTTCTTCCAGCTGACCGAGATGGGCATAACAGTCGGCCAATTTGGCCAAGGGCGTGTGCGTACCTTTTTGAAAGTTGAGTAGGGCCAAAGCATATTCTTCCTGTTCATAATAGATTTCCCCTAATGCTTGGTACAATACTTTTTCTTCCGGATAAACGCTCTGCGCCTGTCTGATTTTATGTTCAGCCACTTCAGTCAGCCCTTGCCTTAAACTGATTTCTGCAGAAAGAAGTACGGCCCGTAAATAGTTATCATCCTCTGCCGGCACCTCTCTTAAATGGGAGAGGGCTTCATCCTCTTGCCCGTCCTCAGCATAATATTCGGCCAGAGTGACCATCAGTTCAGATTCGGCCGGATAGCGGGTATACAAATCCCGTAAAATGGCAATGGCCTCACTGACAAACCCCTGGGAATAGAGGGCTGTGGCCAGCTCAAAACGTAATTCATCGGTCATGTCCCTATGATCTAACAGCTCATTTATGGCATTTAAGCCTTGGTCCACATCTCCCTGCTCCAATTGACGCAAGGCTCTTTCAGCCTTTTTTAAGATGACATCCATTTCCTTTCATCCTTTCTGCTCTTACTTACCTATAAGAAGTATATGTGAAAATAGTTAATCAAACAAAAAAAAGACCGCATATCGAAGTCTGTGTAAGGGCTTTCAATATGCGGCAAAGAAAATATTTATCAATGGATAGGAGTGGAGAGAAACCATACTGTGATTACTATTATACCCTCTCCACTCCTTTTGTCAAGCCTCTTTACTCAAAAAATTTAACTGAAACACCTAATTTTTTCAGCTCTTCATAAAACATCGGGCAGGTTTTGGACACACAACCTGGATTTTCAATCTTTATGCCAGGTACTTTTAAGCCAAGCAGGGCAAATGTCATCGCTTGCCGGTGATCATCATGGGGATCCAGTGTCGCTCCATGGGGCTCTCCCGGATACACAGTAAACCCATCCTCCTGCTCCTCTACCTGTATGCCCGTCTTGCGCAAGGCAGTACAAATTACGGCAATGCGGTCTGATTCATGATGGCGGATATGGGCGACATTGGTGACCCTGACAGGTGCGTCTGCAAAAGGAGCAAGCGCAGCGATGGTAATGGCTTGATCTGACATGGGTTTCATATCAACGGTAAAACCGCCTTTTAATTGGGCTGGGCCTGTCACCTGCAAATAGGTCTGTGTCTTTTCACACTGACAACCCATACGCTCCAGCACATCGATAAAATTGGCATCAGGCTGAAAAGAGGAATAGCCCACATTGGTGATGCGCACCGTTCCCTGTGTTAAGGCGGCGGCTGCCAAAAAATAACAAGCAGTAGACGCATCTGCCTCCAGCACAGCTGTTTGTCCCGTATAACCGCCTGGTTCTACTACAAAAGACCGATAGTGGTCATCATGTTCAACATGTGCTCCAAACTGGCGCATTAACTGAACGGTGATCCCCACATAGGCAGGCTGAACCAAACCATTCTCCACTTGAATCTGAACCGATCCAGCTGCCATCGGGCTGGCCAGGAGTAATCCGCTCAAAAACTGACTGGACACATGCCCTTCAATGCGAATCTCTCCACCTGTCAAGCCTGTTCCTTCAATAATCAAGGGAAGGCCTCCCGATTCACCTTGAACAGTAATCCTGGCTCCCAAATCCCCCAGTGCATCAATCAAGGGCCGCAAAGGACGTTTGCGCAATTGTTCAATGCCATCTACCACGTAGCGGCCGCCCCTTCCTGCCGCCAAAGCACCGGGTAGAAAACGGGCAATAGTACCGGCTGCCCCGATAAACAGCTGTGCTTCCTTGTTTGGCCAGTCCCCTTGTACACCCTGGATACGTACCTGATCCTCTTCCACGGAGACCGCCACCCCCAACCGGCGTAAGGCATCCAAACACCAATAGGAATCATCGCTCTTCAAAATGCCCGACAGGACGGACTCTCCCTTAGCCAAGGCAGCAATCACAATCGCACGGTTGGTAAAACTTTTGGAACCCGGCACCCTTAGACGGGCATCAACCGGCCGGTCAAGAGGCATCACTTCCGCCAAGCGGAAATGAGTGGCCTCTGACCATGGGGAACGTGAGCTCTTCTGTTGCACAAACATACCCCCTTTTGTTGACGATAAAGCTGTTATCCAAAAAAAAGGCTTGTCTAACTACGCTCTAGTCCCGGCGATAAACCGGAAAGTTTGCATCACGCAGCACTTTTTCTGCTTTTTCCAGATCACACTCATGCCGGAACGTTAAACGGAGAACACCCATAATATCCTCCCGTGTTTCCAATATAGCAATATTGGTGATGGAGATCTGATGGATCCCTAACAATGTTGTCACCTGCCCTATGACACCCGGATGGTCGGGAATGTCCACATAAAGATCATAGAAGCTGGGGATTGCCCCCCGTTTGGTGTCCGGCAGACCGTCACGCACTTCTTTGGCATGGCGGAAAAAGTGTTCAATTCTTTCTTCGTCACCCGAGTCAATCATGTCCAAGACGTGTTCCATCTGTTTGAGCCAGTCCTTCATTTGCTGCACAATAAACGAATGATTGCTTAAAACAATATCTCTCCACATCTTGGGATTGCTGGAGGCAATACGGGTGATGTCCCGGAACCCACCCGCAGCCAGCCGTAAGTACCATTCACTTTCTTGCTGATATTGATACACATGCTCCACAAGGGCAGAAGCAATGACATGGGGGAAATGACTGATTGCGCCCACTACCCTGTCATGCTCGTCCGGTTTCATTTCAACCACTTTGGCCCGGGTGGAGGCAAGCAATGCTTTCAGGCGTTGTGTGTAGGCATCCTCCGTCTCTTCCGAAGGGGTTAACACATAATAGGCATTTTCAAACAGGCGTTCTGTGGCTGCTTCCACCCCGGACTTATGGGAACCCGCCATGGGGTGCCCACCGATAAATACACCCTTTGACCGGGCTGACAATTCTTGAGCCCGCTGCACAATTTTCATTTTTGTACTGCCTACGTCGGTTACGATGGCATCTTCTTTTAATGCCGGAGAGAGCAAAATGGGCTCCAGCAAGTGGCACACAGACTGAACTGGGGTGCAAATGAAAACCACATCTGCCCCGGCAACAGCCTTATCCAGATCCGTGGTCCCGTGATCAATAACACCCAAGGCACGAGCCAACTGAAGCTGTGATTCTTTCAGATCATAGGCCTGTATGAACACCTCATTGGGATCATGTTTCTTGATGCTGAGGGCAATCGAACCTCCAATCAAGCCGATTCCAATAATGGCAATGCGCTTCATGACACGCTGTGCACCGTCTGACTAAGAAGGTGGATAATTTTCTCGTTTTGCTCCTGAGATCCGATTGTGATCCTTAGACATGTCGGCATCCCCAGCACCTCTCCGGAACGCACGATCACACCTTGGCGGAGTAAAGCATCAAATACAGGCTGGGCGGGTCGGCCCAGGTCAACCATGATAAAATTGGCTTCAGTCGGATAAAAAGCAAGATTTAACACCTCAAATTGCCGGTAAAAATACTCCTTTCCCTGCTTATTTTTTTCAAAGCATACTGCCCGGTAGTCTTGATCAGCCAAAGCCGCTAGCGCCGCTTTTTGGGCCACCCGGGAAGTATTAAACGGTTCACGGACACGGTTTAACCAATCAACCACTTCTGGACGGGCTATCCCATATCCGATCCGCAAAGCGGCAAGTCCGTAAATTTTGGAGAAAGTGCGCAAAATCAGGATATTGGGATATTGATTAAGAAGTCGGGTGGTATCGGGATAGTCTTCGGCGGTGACATATTCATAATAGGCTTCGTCCACCACAACCAGCACGTCTTCAGGAACCTGTCTTAAAAAACTGACCAATTCGTCTTCACTGATATGCGTGCCTGTCGGGTTGTTTGGATTGCAGACCCACACCAGTCGGGTATGTTCGTTTACCGCTGCTGCCATCGCTTCAAGGTCATAAACACCTTCTTTTAAGGGCACTTCAACAGCCTGAGCCCCCTCAATAATCACGTTAGCTTTATAGCGTGGGAATGTGGGCTCAGCCATAACAGCGTTGCTTCCCGGTGTTAAAAAGGTACGGCAAATGATTTGCACAATTTCATCCGAACCATTGCCAAAAATCAATTGATCTGGATTGACCCGATAATATTCGGCCAGTGCCTGACGCAATTCAAACGCTGCTCCATCTGGATACAAGGCCAGGTTGTCACTTGCTTCCAGAATAGCCTGCTTCACCTTAGGAGTCGGTCCAAAAGGATTTTCATTGGAGGCAAGTTTGATGACTTCTGTCAACTTAAATTCTCTTTTTACTTCCTCTATCGGTTTTCCCGGATGATAAGGGGAGAGACCGATAATCTGCTCTTTTGGTTTCATCGAACACCTCACCACTCCTAAAAGAATGATTTTTTAAAATAAAATTATTTAACCATTATCATACTATGAATCGTGCTGCAAACATAGCGTTTTGACAAAATTTTTTAATTGGTCAAGCCCTTTTTCTCTATGGGCCGGGTCAGTGAACAGATCTTCTGTTGCTCTCAATTGCTTGATAATGGCGCTGCCCACAATCATCCCGTCCACTTTGCCTGCCAAACGCCGCACATGCTCTGCCTTGGAGATACCAAACCCAACAGCAACGGGAACTCGGGCATATTGCTTTACTTCCGAAATAAAATAATCTAACTCGGGTGGCAAGGTGTCTCTCACACCGGTGACACCCAAGGAAGAGATACAGTAGACAAATCCTTGGGCCTCTCTCACAATCTGTTTGATCCTCTCCCGTGACGTGGGAGCCACCAGTGAAATAAGGGGCAACCCTTTCCTGTTCAATGCTTCCTTAACCGGGCCTGCTTCCTCATAAGGCAAGTCGGGAATCAAAACCCCGCTGGCCCCAGCCTGCTGTGCCCGCTCTGCAAAACGGTCAAGGCCAACTTGAAACAGCGGGTTGACATAACAAAATATAATGATGGGAATGTGCACGCCCCGCTGCCGCATGGTCTGAATAAGGTCGAAGCCTTTCGTCAGTGTCATCCCTTTTTTTATCGCTTCCTGGCTGGAATATTGGATCATGGGTCCATCAGCCAGGGGATCGGAATAGGGAAAGCCCACCTCCAGCACATGAGCCCCTGCCTCTTGCAGTGTTAAGGCAATGTCAACTGAAGCGTCAGCCGTTGGATAACCGGCGGTGATAAAAGGAATAAAAGCAGGCTGTCCTGCTTGCCTCCGTTCCCCGAACGCAGCAGCTAGTTGCTCCTGGCCATCCGCAGTAAATGTCACCGATAAATGCTCCTCCTCGCTTAGAACTTGTTGCTCGTTCCTCATCATTCCCTCTCCTTTGTCAAGTACTCCCGGATGGTGTGCACATCTTTATCTCCGCGCCCCGACAGGCAGACGACAATTACTTCTCCTGCACTGGCCTCCCTGGCTCTCTTCTTGGCCTCGGCCAAGGCGTGGGCGCTTTCCAGAGCGGGCAAAATTCCCTCCAGACGGCAAAGATCTTGTAAAGCGTCCAGTGCTTCTGCGTCTGTCGCCGTACAGTAGGTGACCCGTCCGCTGTCCTTTAGATACGCGTGTTCCGGTCCTACACCAGGATAGTCTAAGCCAGCTGAAATGGAATGAGCTTCCAGTACTTGTCCTTCCTCATCTTGAAGCAAGTAAGTCATCGCCCCATGGATCACCCCAGGACGCCCCTTAGTTAAAGTGGCTGCATGGGCGCCGCTGTCTATTCCCTTCCCTGCCGCTTCCACACCCACCAATTGGACACTGCTATCCTCAAGGAAGGGATAAAACATGCCCATGGCATTGCTCCCCCCACCCACACAGGCAATCACGGTATCGGGAAGGCGACCAAGCTGATCCTGTACCTGTTCCTTAGTCTCGTCACCGATTACTCGCTGAAAATCGCGCACCATGTGGGGATAAGGGTGGGGCCCGATCACCGATCCGATCAGGTAGTAACAAGTGTCCACATGGCTGACCCAGTAACGGATCGCTTCATTAGCCGCATCTTTTAACGTACGGGAGCCGGAGGTAACAGGGACCACTTCAGCGCCCAAAAGTTGCATGCGAAACACATTGAGGGCCTGGCGGCGCACATCTTCTTCCCCCATAAATACTGTGCAGGACAGACCGAAACGGGCAGCCACAGTGGCCGAGGCAACGCCATGCTGACCGGCACCGGTTTCAGCAATCAAATGCTTTTTGCCCATCCGTTTGGCCAAGAGTGCCTGCCCTATGGCATTGTTAATTTTATGAGCACCAGTATGATTCAAATCTTCCCGTTTTAAATAGATCTTAGCTCCACCGCCCCAGCTTTCGCTTAACCGCTCAGCAAAGTAGAGCGGGGTAGAACGGCCGGAATACTGATGCAGAAGCTCACGGTAGGCCTCTTTAAACTGCGGGTCTTGCTTCGCTTCTTCATACGCCCCGGTCAGCTCCTCCAAGGCGCTCATCAATGTCTCCGGCACATATTTTCCCCCGAACGAACCGAAGCGGCCGTAAGCGTCCGGGTAGGTTGAGCTTTGCTCATCGATTTTTGGCATACTGTTTCACCTCATTTATGACAGCTTCTATTTTACGCATATCTTTTCTTCCCTCTGTTTCCGCCCCGCTGGCCAGATCAATACCATCAATACTATCCATGGCCAACAGTAGCCCTATATTGTCTGCCGTCAGACCACCGGCCACAAACAGTTTCACCTGGCGGCCCCCGGTTTCGTTCCAGCGCTGTACCTGAAGAGCGACGTGGGGGACGAGGCGCCAGTCAAATGTTTGGCCAGTTCCTCCTGCCTGCCCCTGTACTTTGGTATCCAGCAGCACCACATCAACCAGATCAAGATAGGTATTGATCTGTCTCTCGAGTTGAACAAGCCTTTCGCCAGTGATGCTTTCATTTCCTTGATTTGGTACAGGGATCACTTTCCAAATTAACAAGTGGGGCAAACGCTGGCGCAATTGCTGGCAATAGGCTGCCTGTTCTGTGCCGTGAAGCTGCACCTGACCAATCCCTGTCATCTCAAGCACCTGGCAGACCTCTGTCAGTGGCTGGTCCAGAAAAACAGCCACCGCCTTGGGCAAAAGACGGGGATCTTGTTCCAGCCATCCCCTGACCCTCTCGGGTGGGACATAGCGTTTGCTGTGTGTGGTAAAAATGAAGCCCAGGTAGTCAATCTCTCCCGCAAATGGTGCTACCGCCTGTATATCTTGAGCATGATGATTACCGCAAATTTTAAGCTTCACCATACAGTTTCCGCACCGCGCTTTCTATGTCATCCTGGCGCATAAAATGTTCACCGACAAGAAATCCGCTAACCCCGTGCGCTTCCAAATCTTTAACAACCTGAGGGGAATTAATGCCACTCTCGCTGATCACCAGTATATCCTCAGGTATATAGGGCAACAGACTTTTGGTCCGCTCCGGATCAGTAGTAAAAGTGGAGAGATCCCGGTTATTTATGCCGATCAAAGGCGGATGCAAATGTTCCAGCACTTCTTCCAGCTCTTCTGTGGAAGCCACCTCAATCAAACACTCCAATCCTGCTGCTTCTGCTTCCCGGTAAAGTTGGACCAGTGAGGAGATGGGCAAAGCTTTGGCAATCAGCAAAATGGCATCCGCCCCCAATGCCACACTTTCAGCTATCTGCAGCGGATCGATAATAAAGTCTTTGCGCAACACAGGTAAACAAACCTGCTCTTTAATTTGTCTGATATAATCCGGATGGCCTTGAAAATAAGTCACGTCTGTCAATACAGACAGGGCATCCGCACCAGCTGCTTGATAGGCACGGGCAATCTCCACCGGATGAAAATCGGGACGGATGACCCCTTTAGAAGGAGATGCCTTTTTAACCTCGGCAATTAAAGCTGAGGAACGGCGGGGAGCACGCAGTGCCTCCAAGAAGGGGTAGCGGGGAATATCCCTTTGCTCATTGCTGGACAGCCAATTTGCTCTCTTGGCAGACAGCTGCTTAATTTCATCCCGTTTGGAATCCAAAATTGCGTTAAGCATAACGAATCGCCTCTTTGTTTTCTTTCATCAATTGATAATGCCTGTAAGCCTGGCCTGAATCAATCAAGGTCTTGGCCAGTTCAACACCCTGGGCCAGCGTCGGAGCTTTCTGTCCCACATACAGCGCCGCCCCGGCATTGAAGCAGACAATATCATAGGCCGCTCCTTTGTTTTTGCCACTCAACACATCTACAATCAGTTTTGCGCTCTCTTGGGGCGTCTCCACTTGAATGGCCCTTAACGGATGGCGGCGAAGCCCTGTCTCTTCCGGTGTCACTGTAAAGCGGTTAATCCGGCCGTCTTTCAGTTCCGTCACCCTGGTAGCCGCACAAACAGACAATTCATCCAGGCCGTCTTCACCGGCAACGATTAAAACGTGCTCAGCACCCAGCCGCTGGAGGGTGCGGGCCACTTTTTCACTATACCCGTCATCAAACAGGCCGATCACCTGATGCTTGGTCAAGGCAGGATTGGTCAAAGGCCCTAAGAGATTAAACACAGAGCGGAAGCCGATCTCCTTCCGCGGACCAGCCGCATATTTCATCGCCTGGTGATAGATGGGAGCAAACATAAAGCACATGTTGAACCGCTCCAGAGCTTTGCTGATGGCAGCTGGCGTCATTTCCACAGGCAGCCCCAGCACTTCCAGCACGTCAGCACTTCCGCTCAAACTGGAGGCGGCCCTGTTGCCGTGCTTGGCCACTGGGACCTCCCCGCTGGCAGTCACAATGGCACTGGCTGTGGAAATGTTAAATGTTTTGGCTCCATCTCCGCCCGTGCCGCAGGTGTCAACGACAGGACGGTTGACCGCCAGGCGGACCGGTGTGGCCCGCTCCCGCATGGCCCGGGCCATCCCTGTCAGCTCCTCTACTTCCACCCCGCGGAAGGTCAAAATAGAGATCAAGCTGCTGATTTGGGCATCTGTGGCCCTGCCACTTAAGATTTCTTGCATCACCTGATAGCTTTCCTGTTCTGTTAAACTTTGACGGTCCATTAATTTTTTCAAGATTTCTTTAAGCATGAACAATATGCCCCTCCCCTTGAAATATCTGCTCGGCCAATTGAATTGCCACCAATAGAGCCCTTGCCTTGTTGCGGGTCTCTTTCCATTCCAGTTCCGGTACCGAGTCAGCCACCACACCGGCCCCGGCCTGGATGAAGGCCTTCCCCTCTTGCATAAAAATGGTGCGGATGCTGATACAGGCATCCATGTTGCCGGTGAAAGAAAAGTAGCCGATCGCCCCGGAATAGCCGTGCCGTACTTCCTTTTCCAGCTCAGCAATAATTTGCATTGCCCTGACTTTCGGTGCCCCCGTCACGGTGCCTGCCGGGAAGCAGGCGGCCAGACAGTCAACCAGATGACACTCCGGCTTCACTTGTCCCTCAACAGTGGAAACAATATGCATGACATGGGAAAAGCGCTCAATGACCATTTTCTTGGGCACGGTAACCGTGCCGTAGCGGGCCACCCGCCCGACATCATTACGCCCCAGATCAAGGAGCATATGATGCTCGGCCCGCTCTTTTTCATCAGCCAACAGTTCCTCGGCCAGAGCTTGATCCTCCTCTGGCGTACGTCCCCGCCGGCGCGTTCCTGCAATGGGATTGACTAAAATTTTCCCATTTTCCACTTGAACCAGGCGTTCCGGGGAACTGCCCACCACCTGCACACCGTCACCCAAATCCAAGTAGTAGAGATAAGGTGATGGGTTAACCATGCGCAGCACCCGGTAAATATCAAACGGCTCTACACTGGTCTCTACGGTGAAACGCTGGGAAAGCACTGCTTGGAAAATATCCCCTGCTGTGATGTAACTTTTTATTTTTTCAACAGCTCTGGTAAAAGCTGTTTTACTGAAGTTGGAGCTGACGCGGTCCCAATCCACATCCGGCCTTCGCTCTGGCAACCTGAAAGCTTGAGGCTCATCACGGTTCATCAATACACACAGCCGCTCAATTTTTTGGCGCAGCTGATTCACTTTTTGCTCATATTTTTGGCGGACGGTTTGTTCGTCCATATCTGCTGCCAGCTGCAAGTGACCCATAACCGTGACTTCCTGTTTAAGATGATCAAAAGCAATCATTTCATCACAAAACAGGAGGCGGATCTCATCCTGATCCAGCACCGGTTGCTGGTGGGGCGGTACCTTTTCCAACAACGAAACAGCGTCATAAGCAACGTAACCGATGGCCCCGCCGCTTAAGCGGGGTAAATCCAAGCTGGCTGGTGCTCTGTAGCGTGACAAGAGTTGTTGCAGATGGAGCAGTGGATCGCCGGGCAATTTCTCTGTCCGCACCGGACGCTTGGCCCGCCTCTCCCTGTCACCGTCAGTTGTTTGCTCTTGCTCAAAGTATTCAAGATAGGCCTGCCCGCTCTTAACCCTGAACACCAGAAACGGATCATGACCGATAAATGAATATCTGGCCCACATGGCCCCGCCTTCTACGCTTTCCAGCAAAAATGAATAAGGACCTTTAACATGTTGAAAAAGACGGGTGGGTGTAAAATTGTCAGACCAAATGCTTTCAGCAATGGGAATCAGAGTGTACTCCTGGCGTAAAGAGAGCACTTCAGATAAGGAAGGATAGGCCATAGGATCAACCCCTTCAAGTGGACTTGAAGAGGAATTAAGTGGGGAGGAAAAATAAAAACAGGGCTGGAACAGCCCTGTGGGGGAATTGCGCACACATCTCCACTCAGGCTCTTCTCCACTTAACTTCCTCTTGCTCAACTCAGCTCAACTCTTAACTCACTCGTGCCGTTATATAGCTATCACGATCATACACAAAAAATGCTATCACTAATTGCCATTTATCATAACGCACCTTGGGTTTGTCCGTCAAGGACTTCTTTCCCCGGGATGTTGTTTGCCCCTGCCTGCCGTTTATCACTGTTGCCATTATACCTGGCTTTGAAACGGAAGGGACCACACTGCCCGCAGAATCTCTACATCCACGTGGTCGGTAAGCACAGCCTTTCCCATACGCTCCAACAGCACCAGCCTTAATCTGCCCGCGATCACTTTTTTGTCCGAATACATTTTCTGCAGCACTTCCTCAAAAGACCAAGGCAGGGTATGCCACTCACCAGACAAACCATAGGTGGAAAGCACACGGGTAACGCGCTCAGCCAATCCTCGCTGCTGATAAACCACTTCACTGACATGGGCAGCCAGCACCATGCCAATGGCTACCGCCTCACCGTGGGTCAAGCGCTGGTAATGGCCCAGCGCTTCAAAAGCATGGCCAAAGGTATGGCCAAAATTTAAAATAGCTCTCAGCCCGTTCTCTTTCTCATCTTGACTGACCACCTGACTCTTAACCTGGCAGGCTCGGTACAAGGCCTCTGCCAAGAAAGGTTCCTGCAAGCGGCGGCAGGCCTCAGCGTTGTCTTGCAGCCACTGAACAAAGGTTTCATCCCAGATGAAACCGTGCTTAAGCACTTCAGCAAAACCGGAAGCCACTTCCCTTGCAGGCAGCGTGGCCAAAGTGGCTGTATCATAAATGACGGCTAAAGGCTGATGGAAGGCACCGATCATATTTTTTCCCAAGGGATGGTTGATAGCCACCTTGCCTCCCACACTGCTGTCATGGGCTAGCAGTGTCGTGGGCAGCTGGATAAAGGGAATACCGCGCATGAAGGTACTGGCCACAAAGCCGGCCAAATCACCCACCACACCCCCGCCCAAGGCCACAATCACGCTTTGGCGATCCAGCTTGTGCTCCAAGGCATAGGTCATGATCTTTTCATAGCAGGCCAGGGATTTAGCTTGCTCTCCGGCCGGCACGGTATAGGAAAATACACGGAATCCGGCCTCTTGCAAACTTTGAACCACTGGTGCCAGGTACAGAGAACCAACATGCTCATCGGTGACCACCAGCAAGGTTTGATTATGGCTAATGCCTATTTCTTGCAAATACCTCGCTACTGACGATAACAATCCCTGGCCGATCCAAATCGGGTAGGAACGTTCCCCCAGCTCAACTGTCAGTGTCTTGACACCTTCCATTAAAATGTTTTCGCCTCCTCCAAATAACGCTCATAATGGGCCTTCATTTCAAAAATATGGTCATGGGCAAATTTTTCACAAAATGCCTTGGCCACTTCCCAAGCGACCACGTTTTCCATCACCACACACGCCGCTGGCACGGCACAGCTGTCCGAACGCTCCACGCTGGCTTCAAAAGGCTCTTTTGTGTTTATATCAATGCTTTGCAAGGGTTTGTACAAGGTAGGGATAGGTTTCATTACCCCGCGGACGACGATCGGCATGCCATTGGTCATGCCTCCTTCAAACCCGCCCAGACGGTTGGTTTTGCGGTAATAGCCCCGTTCACGAGACCAGGCGATCTCGTCATGAACCTGGCTGCCAAAACGTTTGCCTGCCTCAAAGCCGATGCCAATCTCCACCCCTTTGAAGGCTTGGATGCTGAGCACGGCCTGTCCCAGCCGCCCATCCAGTTTCCGATCCCAGTGTACATGGCTGCCAAGGCCAATAGGAACACCGAACACCATCACCTCAACGATGCCGCCCACACTGTCCCCCTCTGCTTTGGCCTGATCAATCACTTTGATCATTTTTTGAGCCGCCTCCGGATCAAGGCAGCGCACGGGAGACTCTTCCGTGATGCGCTGAATCTCTTGGGGTGTAAGTTGATCCAGTTGCTCAGTATTCGCCTCGGCAGGGCCAATTTGCTTGACATGCCCCACAACCTCCATGCCAAAGTAGCGCAGCAATATTTTGGCGACCGCCCCGCAGGCTACCCGGATCGTAGTCTCTCTGGCACTTGATCTCTCCAAAATATTACGCATATCTCTGTGAGCATATTTGATAGCTCCGTTCAAATCGGCATGTCCCGGACGGGGACGGGTGAGAACCTTACGCCCCACATGGGTTTCATCTAGCGGATCAGCACTCATCATATTGCGCCAATGTTGCCAATCTTTATTTTCAACGACCAGGCAAATGGGTGCGCCGGTCGTCTTTCCATCACGCACCCCGGCCTTGATCTGCACCTGATCTTTTTCAATCTGCATGCGGCGTCCCCGGCCGTACCCCTTTTGGCGCCGGGCCAGTTCACGATTAATATCTTCTCTTAAGAGGGGAAGATGAGCGGGAACACCCTCAATAATCGCAGTTAACTGGGGACCGTGAGATTCCCCGGCAGTCAAATATCTCATGTGGATGACCTCCTTGCCCCTTGCTACGTGTCACTTTACTACAATTAAGCGGTGAGATAATAAAATTTATTATACCTAATCTTCTAAAAAAAAGATAGAATGAGCAGTGGATTTTTATATTTTACGGTAAAAAAACGTATCCTCCGTCTCTAAGCGGTACTTTTGAGGATAAAAAATTTGTTCAGTGCTGCCCACAAAGAGCACCCCGCCCGTATTCAAGGCCTCACTAAACTTATGATACAAGAGATCCTTAGCTTCGTCTGTAAAGTAAATTATGACATTGCGGCACAGAATCAGATCAAAGCCACTCTCGAAAGGATCGGCCAAAAGGTTGTGCCTTTTAAACATAACTCTGCTTTTCACATCGTCGCTCACATAATAGAGCCCATCTCGCTGTACAAAGTAGGTTTTTAAATATGCTTGCGGCACTTCTTTAACCGCTCGTGAGGGATAGATCCCCTGCTTCGCTTTGGCTAGAGCCAGATTGTCAATATCCGTGGCCAGAACCTTGACCTGCTTTCCAGGCAACAGCTGATCCAAGAGCATCACCAGGGTATAAGGCTCTTCCCCTGTGGAACAGGCCGCACTCCATATTTTAAGCAAACGCCGTTCACTGAGCAGGCGGGGCAGTATTTTTTGTTCCAGCACTCTCCATCGTTCTGGATTGCGGAAAAATTCGGAGACGTTGATGGTTAAGCGGTCCAAACAATCATTAACCAGTTCAGGATTAGTGTCCATTTCTTTAAGAAAACGGGTAAAGGAATCAAACCCTCTCATGTCGCGCAAGGTGGTTAAGCGCCGCTTCATCTGGGCTTCTTTGTACAGGCTCAGATCGACGCCTGTTTTCCGCTTAAACTGTTTGACAAACCATTCAAAGTCCTTATCCACCACACCACTATCCCCTCTCCATATTGAAAAAAGCCCTGTAAAGGGCTTACATGAGAACAACGCCATACCTGCTTCTTATACTGCTTGCTCAGACCCATTTGTTAATATCGCGCGTGTATTCCAAGAGCTCTTCAGGTTTGAAAAACAGGTTAATTTCCCGCTCGGCACTTTCCGCAGAGTCAGAACCGTGAATGACATTCATGCTGACTTGAACGCCGTAGTCCCCACGGATGGTGCCAGGTGCAGCATCAGCAGGATTGGTTTTGCCCATCATGTCACGGGCGATTTGAATCACATTCTCCCCTTGCCAAACCATGGCAAATACAGGGCCTGAAGTGATAAACTCCACCAGTTCGCCAAAGAACGGCTTTTCCTTGTGTTCACCGTAATGTTGTTCAGCCAATTCACGGGAGACATGCATCAGCTTGGCACCAACCAGTTGAAAACCCTTCCGTTCAAAGCGTTGTACGATCTCACCGATCAGTCCCCGCTGGACCCCATCTGGTTTGACCATGAGAAATGTTTTTTCAACAGCCATTTTGACGTCAACTCCTATCTCTATGGTTATGCGTATGTCAACAGGCAACATTGTATCAAATGATTCCGCTGTGAGCAAACCTGCAGCAGAGCTTAATAGGTACGCTGTTCAATGAAATCAGTAATTTTGATCAATGTTTTTTTACTGTACACTGCCTGCAGGTCCTCAAGGGACTGTCTGGCTTTTTCCAAGTAGCGCTGGGCGATGGTTTTAGCAACGGCGATCCCCCCGCTCTGCTTAATCAAATTAATGATCTTGGGCATGTCAGGTGTGCCCGATTTAAATTCACTGATAATCTTTTCCCGAATAGCTGGATCCTTAAACGAAGCAAGGACAGGCAGGGTAATGTTACCCTGTCTCAAATCACTGCCGGCCGGCTTGCCCAGCTGCTGTTCACTGCCGGTAAAGTCGAGGATGTCATCGGTAATCTGAAAGGCCATGCCAACGTAATACCCATAACGATACAGAGCGTGTACCACCCGTTCCGGTGCATCACAGACCAAGCCTCCCAACTGGCAACTAACCGCAATCAGGAGAGCCGTTTTGCGCTTAATGCGCATAAAATATGTTTTCAAGGATTGATTCCATTGATAGAGGGCCTGAATCTGTTCAATTTCACCGACACACATATCAACCATGGCTTTAGACAGAATCTGATGTACACGGGGGTTGGCCAAATGCGTAACACGGGCCAAAGCTTGAGCTAAGATAAAATCACCTGTGTACATGGCCACACGGTTGTCCCATTTGGCCTTCACAGTTGGTTTTCCCCTTCTTGTTTCCGCATTATCGATGACATCATCATGAACCAAAGTGGCCATGTGGATCAGCTCCAGAGCAACAGCCACATGTTTTAAGCGTTCAATATCATATGCCCCGCTTTTTCCACCAAGCAAAACAAAGACTGGACGGATGCGTTTGCCACCTGCTTTTAACAGATGGGATGATGTTTCCGATATCAGCGCATAATTGCTGTCAATAGAACGGTATAATTCCTGTTCAATAGCAGTAATGTCGTCTTTTAATTCCTGATAGATGTCCATTAAATTCATCGTGCTGAATCCACCTTATTTCAATCTGCTGCTCTACTCCCTGATCTGGTTAATTGACGATGGGGGTTTATAGCCGATGTGCAGCGCGGCAATACCACCGGTCAAAAGATAGATCTCCACCTTCTCCAGCCCTGCCAATTCAAACATGCGGCCCAGCTCCTTGCTGTCAGGAAACTGTTTCAATGATTCCGGCAGCCAGCTGTACTGCTCATAGCGGTTGGCAAAAACTTTGCCCAAGAGTGGCAGCAACTGATTAAAATAAAGATAATACAGTTGCTTAAAACCCGGCCAGACCGGTTTGGATAATTCCAGTGAGGCGACAACACCCCCAGGCTTGACCACCCTGGTCATTTCCGACAAAACTTGATCAATGTCAGGAACGTTGCGCAAGGCAAAACCAATGGTGGCATAGTCAAAAGTATTGTCCTCATAGGGCAGGCTCATGGCATTGCCGTGGACGAGTTCAATGTGATCATATTGATTTTGGATTTTCTTTTGCTGGGCCATCTCCAGCATATTGTGGCTGAAGTCCAGGCCAACCACACGCCCTTGAGGGCCTGCCTGTTCAGCCAAACTGAGCGTCCAGTCTCCTGTGCCACAGCACACGTCAATGGCGCTTTGGCCTGGTTGAACAGCTAATTTTTTCATGGCAAACTTACGCCAAGCTTTGTGCCTCCTGAAGCTGAGCAATGTATTCATCATATCATATTTATCGGCGATACTTTCAAAGACCTGGTGAACATACTGTTCCTTGGTTTGTTTGTTCATCTGCATAAATCTCCTCTTCCCGCTAAGGCTCGATCACCAAATAGGCCTGTTCAATCTTGTCCAACCAAAGGGTGAATTCAGAAGAGAGTACATGATCACTGAGCCGCTGGATTAACGTCTTCAGCCGTTCCACTTTGGCTTCAAATTCCCCGTCAGGAGAAATCTCTTCTTCAATCCGTATAAAAATATCGACAAAGGTATGTAAAATGTCAAACCAAAGCGCAGGTGCCCCAAACCAGGTTAATACACTTTCCGGTATCAAGCGCTTGATCCGTTGTTTTAAGTGTATCCGCTCCTGTTTGGAAAGTTGCTCCTGTTCCATGTACAGGCGGGTCTTGTCCTCATTGATCGTTTTGACCACATGTGCCCATTTGTGGATCAGTTCCACTTCTCCTTGTTCGGCCAAATAATGATAGTAATGACCACTAAAATGGTCACCAGACAAAATAGTAAGCTGTCTGTGTTTGATGGAACGGTCGTCTGTCACTGGCCGGTTATCAACATCATCATGACTGTCTAAACCCAGTTGAATAAAGATCTGGGAAATACAATAGTGGTTGCGCAACGTAGGGGAAATACCGCTGTGATTCAAAAAAAGAAACAAAAAGTGCAGCTGGAACAGATTAACATCGGGAAAGGTGACATATCGCTGGGCATAAGGGTGATAAGCCCGTCGCTGTACTTCATTGAGCATTGATTCCAATTCATCGCGATAAACTGAATCCCGTAAAATCATCGTTTACCTCCACTTATCAGACACGCTTCCTCTCTACAGTATAACATAAATTTTTATTTCCTCCAGCCGGTTCCGTAAACCAAACTGGCAAACTGCCCTAAAAATTCCTCGGCACGAGCCAAGGTCTCCTCGGCTTGGGCCAGCTCGGTCATCAATCCTTCAGTCCGTTCGCAGCTTACGGCCAAGATCAATTCAGGCTGCTCTCCCCTTTGCTGAATAAAACGGAGATAGAGCTGATCCATATTGCTGGTTTGGGTGAATACCGACGCGATGACTTGCCAGGCATCAGTATAAGTAGCATCGTATTTCTGTTTATCCCCTGCGGTTCCTGGCCAGACAAGATCGATAAATAGTTCATTATCCTTTATTTTAACCCGTTTGTATTGATAATTTAAAGGGATTTGTTTGAAAAAAGGCACAATCAGCGATTGGTCCAGCTCAACAGGTTTCATCGCCTGAAAGACTGGCTTTCCCGCAGCCCTGTGTCCGGAAAACACTGATTGCGGTGCAAGCCACGTATTAAAAATGGTGACCAGCCCCACAGACAGAAGTGTGGCAATGATTAAGCCTCTGGCTACCTTCAAGACAATCCCTCCCTCACTTATATCTATTCCATCTCACTGAGGAAAAGAAGGGATAAAGAAAAAGGCCGTCTCAAGTGTGTGAGACAGCCGTTCTGGACACAATCGACCTGGGGATGAATCTGAAAAGCATCTTCTTTGGTCTAGCTTATTCGACGTCATCGGTATGCAGGGTACCGTAGCGTGACATAATCACGGCTTTGCCCCGAACTTTAACAGCCGACGTGTGCTCCGTGAATTGAGCCAACATCACTTCGCCTTTGTCCAGTTTTTCAGAGTGATGGAAACGGGTATCCTTACCTCTGGTCAAACCGATTACGTTAACGCCATTCTCTTTCGCTTTAATGATAAAAAAATCATTCACTTGATTCATGGTTGCCCCCCATTCTTTTCTGTATTGTTCTTTTAACACCGTTAGCCTTTAATCAAGCTAAACACTTCGGCCCGGGCCGCAGCATCATGTTCAAAACACCCACGAACAGCGGATGTCACCGTTTTGGCTCCCGGTTTTTTAACCCCTCTCATCGTCATACACATATGCTCTGCTTCCACAACGACGACCACGCCGTGGGGATTTAACTTCTCCATCATGGTATCGGCAACGGTCGAGGTAATCCGCTCTTGCAACTGCGGTCTTCTGGCCACGGCTTCAACCGCCCGGGCCAATTTACTGAGCCCAGTCACCCTTCCTTCCCTGGGAATATAAGCCACATGTGCCTTACCAAAAAAGGGGACTAGATGGTGTTCACACATGGAGAAAAAAGGGATGTCTTTGACCAAGACCAATTCCTCATGATCCTCCCCAAAAATCACATTAAAAAATTGGCCCGGATCCGTGCGCATACCGGAAAACACTTCTTCATACATGCGAGCCACCCGCTTCGGTGTGTCCAAGAGTCCCTCCCGGGCAGGGTCTTCTCCGATCGCTTCTAAAATCATGCGCACTGCCTTCTCAATTTTGACTTTATCCACTTCCTGCTTAGTAAAATGGGGATCTATGTGAGCATGGGTTTGTGCGTCTGTTTTCACATCAGCCTTTGACATACCTGAGTGTCCTCCTTGTTTCGACTCATTACAGAAAATATAGCATAATTATCTCCCATAAGCAAAAACAAGAGTTGTGTGCAGCACACAACTCTTGTTCGTTCCGTCATCATGACTATGTAAGAACCTACTTAATACCTTCCTTCAATCCTTTACCAGGTTTAAAAGCAGGCACTTTGCTGGCAGCGATCTCAATTTCTTCACCGGTTTGAGGATTGCGTCCTTTCCTGGCGGCTCTTTCACGCACCTCAAAGTTACCAAAACCGATAATTTGGACTTTTTCCCCTTTTTGCAGTGCTTCCGTAATGGCATCAAAGACAGCATCCACTGCTTTGGCCGCATCTTTTTTGGTCAGCTCTGCTGATTCAGCCACTTTAGCTACCAATTCCGTTTTATTCATGTCTGTCACCCCCTTCCACAAGGCTGTCTTATTTTCCTTCATTACCCGATTTAATTGTTTTTATACATGCTGAAACTGATTTATCAGCATTTATCTGGCTTTATGGTAATACAGACCAATCAAAAATGCAATAACGAGATGCCATTTTTTTCTGCACAGCAAAAAAGCCTCCACTAATGGAAGCTCTTTAAGGCTATCTTTACAGGATGATGGCTATTAATCCGCCAGATCCCTCGTTAATGATTCTCTCTAATGTCTCTTTCAATTTATAACGGGCATTTTCAGGCATGCCGGCCAGTTTGGCCGCGATACCTTCTCTGACGATGGAATGCAGCGAACGGCCAAATACATCTGATTGCCAAATGGCCAGCGGGTTGTCTTCGAAATCTTGCATCATGTAACGGATCAGCTCTTCGCTTTGTTTTTCTGTGCCGATAATCGGGGCAAATTCCGACTCCACATCAACCTTGATCATATGAATGGACGGTGCCGTTGCTTTAAGGCGGACACCAAACCTTGAGCCTTGGCGAATAATTTCCGGCTCATCAAGGGTCATATCCTCCAGCCGCGGCGGCGCAATGCCGTAGCCCGTCTGATTCACCATCTTCAGCGCTTCGGCAATGTGGTCGTACTCCCGTTTGGCGATGGCAAAGTCCTGCATCAGCTCCAGCAAATGATCCTTGCCTCTGATCTCAACCCCTACAATCTCTTTTAACACTTCATCATACAGTTGGTCCGGGGCACTTAAATCAATATCGGCCACACCAGTGCCCATATCCATACCTGCCAAGGCCGCTTCTTCGATAAAGTCAAAGTCATTAAAGTAGCCGATGACCCGGTCCACATCCCTCAGGCGGCGAATATCTTTGACGGTATCTCTGACGGCTTCCTCATAGTTTTGGCGCAGCCAGTGATCCTCTTTCAGCACCATCACCCAGCTGGGCAAGTTGACGTTCACTTCATGAACAGGGAATTCAAATAATACCTCACGCATCACATCGGTAAAGTCACGCTCATCCATCTGCTCCACACTGGTGGCCAGACACGGAATGTCGTATTTTTCAGCCAATTCATTTCTTAGCGCTTCCGTTTCCGGGCTGTGTGGCTGTGTGGAGTTGATCAGCAAAATGAACGGTTTACCTACTTCTTTCAATTCATTGACAACACGTTCCTCAGCTTCCACATAATTTTCCCTGGGTATGTCGGCAATTGTTCCATCCGTGGTGACCACAACCCCTAATGTGGAGTGTTCTTGGATCACTTTCCGGGTCCCGACCTCGGCCGCTTCCTGAAACGGAATGGGCTCTTCATACCAGGGAGTAGTAATCATGCGGGGGCCGTTTTCATCTTCATATCCCTTGGCACCGGGCACCACATAGCCGACACAATCGATCAGACGGACGTTAATCTTCAAACCTTCGGCAACGTGAATTTCCACCGCCTGATTGGGCACAAATTTTGGTTCAGTGGTCATAATGGTCCGTCCGGCCGCACTTTGGGGCATTTCATCCTGGGCCCGGATCCGGTCCGATTCTGAAGCGATATTGGGAATGACAACCTGCTCCATAAAACGTTTGATAAAGGTTGATTTTCCCGTGCGAACAGCCCCAACAACACCGATATAAATATCGCCCCCTGTCCGTTCCGCGATGTCTTTAAAAATGTCCACCTTTTCCACACGATCCCCTCCTGTTTGTTCTCAAAAACGCTCTCCCTTGTGCCAATATGCTCTCATTTACTGCCTTGTACATGGACTTAGGACAGTATAAATATATGAGCCGCCCCATCATTTATGACAAGATTTCATTCTTTGCTGACGCTTGGCAAGACAAGGCATCTTTAAGATAAACATATGAGCCCAAATTGAAATTATGCTATATTCCTGCCTCCCTATACATAAAAAAACCTGTTGATCTCGAGATCAACAGGTGATACGGGCGGTTAACGGTACCTTTTCCAGCTTTCAATAAAGACCGGTTCCCCATCCTCCAATGTATACGGGAAGGAATGAGCAGGCACAAAAGGAGAGATATCAGTCAGCACAAAACGAATGTCTTCCCCTTCTTGAAGCTGATGTACATCATCCCTGTTTTCTAAAGCCTGGTACAGATCGATACGATAGTCGATACCAACCTGTCCCCTCTGGTCAACAATCAAAGGCAGAGACTGCTGAGAGTAGGGGCTTTCCACTGTGGGCGGGCTTTTCAGTCCAAGTTTTTTATAGTCAAGAGTAAAGTAGCCTCCCTCCAGCATTTGATCAATGGGCAGATAGGGATTGCGGCTTAAATAATAGTTAACCCGCCGTTGCAAATCAGCCACTTTTTGGGACAGGCGCAGATCAATCAGCTTCACTTCCGGCTCTGTTTCCACATTGATCAGCACATAACGGTAATGACCGCCTCCTTCATATGAATGGACGGGTGGTTCGCTCATGTAACGGGGAATCAGCTGGCCAAAGTCTATCACATATTTGTGGTAGATGGGCGTATCCGCTTCAGTGGTATAAATGGGGAGCACCCCTGTCTCTGCCCGAAACTGATTTACGCTTTGCTGCACCGCCTCCATTTGTTGTGGATGGGGAGGAGCCTGCTTTACTTTATGTTCGTAGGGATACATACAGCCGCTGAGAAGCACAACAAACAGCAGGATCCAAGTGTATTTCACCTTCATGACTATTCCTCCCTGCCACTTGCGTTAAATGGAAAATATAACGGCCACGATCATGAGTAAGGATAATCCTAGCAAAAGATAGGCGAAAACAGAAAACAGGAATTTAAAAAAACCTTTTAATTTCTTACGGGCCGTCAGAATCAACATGTTGGCCATAAACATAGTAATCATGGACAAGAGAGCAATCAGCATCTTTGTTAACGGATCCATTCTATCAGGTTCACTCCTTTAGATTCCGTCAGCTATTATACCATATCCAGGTGCAGGAACAGAATAAGATATACGGACATATGCTGGAGTATAGACCATGATCTTGCCCGTAGATCATGTCCAAAGGAGATGAGTGTCATGTCCGTTCAACGTCATCTTGGTCGGAACCAGACCCCTGCCAGCCAGCACAGGTCAACCTCCCATCCGAACGAATCGCACCATTACGCCGAGCAGGTCTATCAAACCTTGGTCGAGCTGGAACAGGCCATGAAGAATGTGCAAGAGGCCGTTTATCTGTTGCACCAAAGCGGCCTCATGCAGGGGCTAAAGGGGGGATCAGGACAAAACTTGTTGGCCCAGCTGGCCGCAGGATTGAAACACATTGATCTAAGGCAAATCAAGGCACTGCTTCAATCTCCGTTTATCCAGCGAATGTTGACCGATCCGGAGTTTTATCAGCTTTTTGCACCCGACACGGGACAAACGCCCGGTACCCAGGCCAAATTATATCCAGGACATGAGCAAACAGCAACAGTATAAATAAATCCCCCGCCGGCAGCCACAGCATCTGACAGAAAATCCGGTCAGTGCAGGAGACCGACAGGGGACGATCCGGATTATGACTTTTCTTCAGGGGGATAAGGTGTAGGGGTCGGTTCCCCCCCAAAACGGGAATAGGTTTCATCGATATAGTCGCGAATCTCACTCAGTGAATACCCTTGTTCAAGTCCTGCTTGCACATCCAGTGCAATGTTAATGCAAATGCCTCATCCAGCACCATGATCGTCATAAACGATCATCTCATCTGTGCTTTGTTCCTCATCAAAAAAACAATCCAGATTACTCCGGTGGTTGATAGATTCCACATGACACCCACAGTAGCAAGGAAAATATTTTAAAACATCCCTCGCCTCGGTGGCAAAGGCATAGGCATGGGGGGCGTTAGGAATTTGAGCAAAAACAAAATCAGGAAACTCATAGATCTCGCCATCAAGTTCAAAACTTTGCAGTTCCTGCTTGTCTTGACATCCGGCTAAAAGCAGAAAGATGCCAAGTACAACAATGATGAGCGTTGTTTTGGGAAATTTGTTTGCCATGTTGTGACCTCTTTCCATGTAACTAAGAACAGCCTCTGTCCCTGCCTCCATTGTATTAGAAGTGGACAGACACGGCAAGAGTGTTCATAAAATCGTCAGATAATAAAGCTGCCCCGGAAGTGCATCAGCACCCTGCGGGGCAGCCCGTTTTCGGAAAGGCACTCATATTAACAAACACATTTACAGGCGAGCGGATAACAAGCTTACAGTCCGCATTTCAACTGGGCTCCGCAATTGTTGCACGTGTTGCAGCCACCGATCTCCTCTACTGTTCCTTTGCGGCAAATGGGACAAGTTTCTCCAATTTCGGTCCCATAGGTCACCTTAGTGGCTTTTACGTCCGGAATTGTTTCAACGACGTATTGCTTTTTGCTTTCTTCTTTTTCCCAATCTTCAAAGAGGGATTGATTTTCTTCAAAGGTTTGGTCCTCAGGCGTTAAAGTGAGCACTTGAGCATCGCGGGAACCGTCCACATACACGGTGCCACCTTTGGCTCCACCTTTATGCAGGCGTTCATAAATGGTTTGCACCTGCTGAACCGTATATCCTTTGGGCGCATTGACCGTTTTGCTTAAAGAGCTGTCCACCCAGCGCTGGATCACACATTGTACATCCGCATGTTGTTCCGGTGTCAGATCCATCGCTGAGACAAACCACTCTGGCAGATTATTCGGGTCGGCTTCTGGATGACGTTCAAGGTACTCCTGCACAATGTCCGCTTTCACTTCAATAAATTTGCCCAGACGCCCAGAACGGTAATAGGTAAAGGAGTAATAGGGCTCTAAGCCCGTGCTGACCCCGACCATCGTTCCTGTCGAACCTGTAGGGGCTACGGTTAACAAATGGGAGTTGCGGATCCCGTACTTAAGGATGTCCTGGCGGATATGTTCGGGCATGCGTTTCATGTAGCCCGTGTTAATAAACGCTTCCCTCAGCTTCCGGGTTTCTTCTTCCGTTTGACCCACTAAATATGGAAAGCTCCCTTTTTCTTTGGCCAGTTCAATGGAGGCTTCGTAGGCTGTGACAGCAATCGTTTCAAAGATTTTATCCACAATTTGGTTGCCTTCTGCTGAGCCGTACACTTTTTCCATATAAATTAATGCGTCGTGCAGCCCCATGACCCCCATGCCGATGCGGCGCTCACCTTTGGCTTGCTTGGTGTTCTCCTCCAGGAAATAGGGGGTGGCATCGATCACGTTATCTTGCATACGAATACCGGTGCGAACTGTCTTTTTCAACTTTTCATAATTAAACTGTTTCGTGTCCTTGTCCACCATTTGTGCCAAATTAACAGCAGCAAGGTTACAAACACTGTACGGGGCCAACGGCTGCTCCCCACATGGATTAGTGGCCACCACTTTTTGGCCATAAGCTTTAGCATTGGTCATTTCATTGGCATTATCGATGAAGAAAATACCCGGTTCAGCCGAATAGGTGGCGCAGATGTTGATCAGCTTCCACAGTTCTCTTGCTTTAATCCGCTGATAGACACGGGTTTTATAGCCCCGTGCTTCCCATTCTCTGACGTCCCCCATTTTATGCCATTCGCGATTGTAAATGTCCATTTCTTCGTCGCTCATATTTTCAATGTCCGGGAAGCGCAGTTCGTACTCCGCATCCTTCTCAACAGCTTCCATAAACTCTTTGGTCAGACAGACAGAGATATTGGCCCCTGTGAGAAAGTCGGGATTATGTACGTCATAGACGCCACCATCCGCCAGCTTTCTCTCCACATCTTCAATGATCTCCCGGCTGAACGGGGAATCCTCCGCTTCCCTGTGAATAGCCAGGATCTTTTCGTACATCTCCACTTCGGTCGGTTTAAGTGGGGTAAATTTTAATTTTTCTTTGGCTGTCTTTTTGATGCGCGGGTCTTCAGCCTTTTCGATAATAAAACGCAGCACACGCGGATTTTGCATTTTGGAGATAATAAATTCAATGATATCAGGATGCCAGTCGGCCAGCATAATCATTTGAGCTCCCCGGCGGCTTCCTCCCTGCTCCACCAGGTGAGTCAGTTTAGCAATATCATCCAGCCAGGATACAGAGCCGCTTGATTTGCCGTTCACACCTTTACATAAAGCCCCTCTCGGGCGCAAAGTGGAGCCGTTTGTGCCCACTCCGCCGCCGCGGCTCATGATTTCCATCACTTTTTTGCGGTGTTCAGCGATGCCTCCGCGGGAATCATGCGGGAAAGGCATCACATAACAATTGAAGAATGTGACGTCAATATCCGCCCCTGCACCGTACAGGACACGGCCGGCCGGAACAAAATTCATATTGACCAGTTCCTCGTAAAAATCATGAAAAGCTTTCTTTTGTTGTCCCGGATCCGTCTCAACAGCCGACAGTCCCGTAGCGACGCGCTTGGCAATTTGTTCATAAAAAATTTCCAGCGGCTTTTCCACCACATCAAGGGAGACCTCAATAATGCCGGTTTCCATTTCTTGCGGGTCTTCCAGCACACCGCGGAACGATTCATCCACGCAAACTTTGGCCACCCCCCGGCTCCGGTCAAAATCCAGAACAAAACCATAGCCCCGAGCCGGAAATTTAGGATCCTCCTTTACTGTTAAAACAACAAAATCACCTTTTTTCAACGTACGCTTTTCGATGTCTTTAAAAGCATAGCGGTCCAGCATCACCAGCCTGGAGACCCCTTTTAAGGTGCGGTGCATGTCTGGCGTAATGGGGTGAACCTGTGGGAATTGCTTGATATCCTCGTTCAGACGGGCTGTATTGATTTGCATATCTTCCCCTTGTGCTGATGTGATCAGCATGGTACTCATGAACAAGCCTCCTTTAAATTAAGCAGATAAGAATAAATCAGGTGATTGTAGCATATGATTAGTAAATTATGTACAAATTCATGTTGTGTCTTCTACATTATCATAGTTTAGAACGAAACACAATATATTGTGTGTTATTTTTTTAGAAATACAACATGTTGTTGTATGGATCATATTTTGATTCATTCGTCCACTCTTCAAATCGTTCATTTTTAACGGTTAGCATGCTCATTAATCGGCCAAGCTCCCTCATGCTTCATTTTTTGCATCATTTTAAGCCTTGCATTTTTTATCTTTTTAAGATAGGACATTGCCGGTTTTCAATTTTTATTCTTTTGTGTAAAATAGATGATATCGATAGGAGGGGTAACAAGTGAGCGAAACCGATATTGTTTTGTTAAATCAATCCTATGTCTCCCGCCAAGACGCCAAAGTGGATATTGAAGACCGAGGCTACCAGTTTGGCGATGGGATCTATGAGGTGATCCGGGTTTATGGGGGACAAGTATTTTTGATGGATCAGCATCTGGAGCGTTTGAAACGAAGCGCAGCTGAGATTCAATTAAAGCTTTCTTTATCTTTGCCGGAACTAAGACAGCGCCTGCTTGATCTGGTTGAGCGCACAGACCTGGCTGAAGGAATGATCTATGTCCAGTTGACCAGAGGAGTGGCACCGCGCTATCACGGGTTTCCCACTCCGGAGGTTGAAGCCCAATTGGTGGCCTACACCAAGCGTATGGAACGGCCGCTCAAACAGCAGCATGAGGGCGTCAAGGCCGCCCTGGTGGATGACATCCGCTGGCTGCGCTGTGACATTAAAACGGTTAATTTGCTGCCAAATGTGCTGGCTAAACAAAAAGCCACGGAGAATGGGGCGTTTGAAGCCATCCAGCACCGGAACGGAACTGTGACCGAAGGAAGTTCATCCAATGTGTTTATGGTTAAACAGGGTGTGTTATATACCCACCCAGCAACCAACCTGATCTTAAATGGGATTACCCGCCAATACATCATTGATTTGTGCACCAAACTCAATTTTACTCTACACGAACAAACGTTCTCTGTCAATGATTTGTTACAAGCAGATGAGGTATTTATTACCAGTACCACAAGTGAGATTATCCCCATCGTTCAAGTAGACGAACAAACAATCGGAAATGGCCAGCGGGGCCAGATCACACAGGAGCTGCAGCAGGCTTTCGACCAACAAATTTCCAAATTAAGACAAAGCAGCAAGGTAGGCTCATAGAGCCTACCTTTCCTGTTGCCCGCTATTATTCCGATCTGCCAATCCCTAGTAACTTCAGTTTCTGAACACCAGTTTCATGTGTCAGCTTGCTATCTTCTAAAATTCCACTCATCTTGGCCATACTTGTCCCGGATCAAGGTATGGGCCAGCTTCTCTTCCTCCCTGCTTAATCCATCCTCCTCTAACCGGATATTCAAAGCTTCCGTAAACCCGGCCTTAAAAGCCTCCTTCACCTCTTCCATAGAAGCAGGATCTGTCCGTAATTGGTTGATAGCTACGGCTTTGTGTAAAAATTGCTGCTTGAGGCGTTCTTTCACCCGCTCATTGGCAAAATTGAATACCTCAAACAACAGGTCCACATCTACATCAAGCAGAATGGAGCCGTGTTGGAGAACAACCCCTTTTTGCCTGGTCTGGGCACTTCCAGCCACTTTGCGTCCTTCAACAACAAGCTCATACCATGATGGACTGTCAAAGCAGACACTGGAACGGGGATGCCTTAACTCATTTTTCTCTTCTTCCGTTTGCGGGGTAGCAAAATAAGCGTTCAAACCCAGCCGTTTAAATCCCAAAAGCAAGCCGGTGCTGAGTACCCGGTAGGCCTCTGTGACCGATGACGGAATGAGGGGATGACTTTCTTTAACCACCACACTATACGTTAATTCTTGATCATGAAGAACGGCCCGCCCTCCCGTGATACGCCGCACAAAGCCCAAGCCATGCTGGCGGACCGCCTCCATGTTGATTTCCTTCTCAACCTTTTGGAAATAACCAATCGACAAGGTGGGTGGCTGCCAGGTATAAAAGCGGATGGTGGGAGGCACTTTGCCTTCCCCGTGCAAAAGCAGTACCGCTTCATCAAGGGCCATATTGGTGGCCGGGTCTAGACCCGGGGTATCCAAGAACCGCCATGTTTCTTTTCCAGACATGATTGCTCCAGCTCCTGTATTTTGCCAGAATTTAGGGCGATGCTTAGACGGATGTTGATCTTTAATCCTGTGCAGCAGGATACCAGCGGACAACCGGTTTCCGCGCTGCAGTCACTTCATCCAGCCGGCGGACAACCGTATGATGAGGCGCCTCCTGCACGATCTCAGGTTTTTCTTCAGCTTCTTTGGCAATCTGGATCAGCGTATCAATAAATTCATCCAATGTCTCCTTCGACTCTGTTTCCGTTGGTTCAATCATCAAACATTCTTCCACAATGAGCGGGAAGTAGATGGTTGGCGGATGGAAACCAAAGTCAAGCAAACGTTTGGCCATGTCCAACGTCCGCACACCCAGTTTCTTCTGCCGCTTGCCGGAGAGCACGAACTCATGCTTGCAATGCTGGTCATAAGGCAAGTCAAAATAAGGAGCCAGCTTGCGCATCATGTAGTTGGCGTTAAGGACAGCGTACTCCGATACTTTGCGCAAGCCTTCGTCTCCCATGGTACGGATATAAGCATACGCCCGCACATTAATGCCAAAGTTGCCGTAGTAAGCCTTAACACGCCCGATAGAGTGGGGCAAATCATAATCAAATGTATAGCGGTCACCTTCTTTTTTCAAGACTGGAACGGGCAGAAAGGGGACCAGCTCCTTTTTCACACCAACCGGCCCGGAACCCGGTCCTCCCCCGCCATGGGGTGTGGTAAAGGTTTTGTGCAGGTTGAGGTGCACCACGTCAAACCCCATATCACCCGGCCGTGCCTTGCCCAAAATGGCGTTGGCATTGGCCCCGTCATAATAGAGCAAGCCGCCAGCAGCATGCACCAAATCAGCAATCTCCACAATTTCCGTTTCAAACAGTCCCAAGGTGTTGGGATTGGTTAACATCAATGCTGCTGTATCAGGTCCCAGTGCTTGTTTCAAAGCTTCAAGGTCCACCAACCCTTTGTCATTGGACGGGATGGTCACCGTTTCAAACCCGGCCATCTTGGCGCTGGCCGGGTTGGTGCCATGGGCTGAGTCGGGGACAAGCACTTTGGTCCGCTGCTCTCCCTCGCCACGGGACTGGTGATAAGCCCGGATCATCATCAATCCGGTCCACTCTCCCTGGGCGCCTGCAGCCGGCTGCAAAGTAACTGCATCCATTCCTGTAATTTCCTTCAGGTATTGCTGCAGTTCATACATCAGCTGTAAAGCCCCTTGCACACTTTCCTCAGGCTGATAGGGGTGGATGCGGGCAAAACCGGTATAACGGGCCACATCCTCATGCACTTTGGGATTATACTTCATCGTGCATGATCCAAGAGGATAAAATCCGGAATCAATTCCGTGGTTGCGGCGGGACAGCTCAGTGTAGTGGCGAATCAATTGCAGTTCCGACACCTCAGGCAGCTCAGCCGGCTTCTGGCGCAAGAACTCGGCAGGAATCACTTCGGTGATGTCCACTTCAGGCACATCATTCTCCGGCAAGGAATAGGCCACACGCCCTTCTTGGCTCATTTCAAAAATGAGGGCTTTTTCTCCTGATTTAACCATTAATCATCCCTCCCAGTACCGCAGCAAACCGGTCAATCTCTTCCCGGGTTCTGATTTCTGTCACAGCAACCAGCATGTGGTTCGCCAATTCAGGATAATCACGTCCCAAGTCATAACCACCGATGATGTCATGTTCCAGCAGTTCGCTGTTCACCTCAGCCACCGGACGGGGCAGCTTAAGCACAAACTCGTTAAAGAAGGGCTGGTCGAAGGCCGGTTGTACTCCATCCACTTCACTCAGTTTCAGTTTGGCATACTGGGCTTTTTGAATATTGAGCAGGGCCATCTCTTGCACGCCTTTTTTCCCCAGCGCAGACAAGGCCACTGAAGCCGCAATGGCATTTAAGGCCTGATTGGAACAAATGTTAGAAGTCGCTTTATCACGGCGGATATGCTGTTCTCTGGCCTGCAGGGTTAAGACAAAGCCCCGTCTTCCCTCTTCATCTGTTGTTTGACCGACCAGCCGGCCGGGAATCTTACGCATGAAAGACTTGGTCACGGCAAAGTAACCGCAGTGAGGACCCCCAAAACTGGACGGGATGCCAAACGGTTGCACATCCCCGACCACCACATCAGCACCGTATTTACCAGGTGGTTCCAAGATGCCCAAAGCCAGGGGATTGGAACTGACCACCATTAACCCCTTTTTGATACTGTGGGCAATGCTTTCCACCCGTGCCAAATCTTCAAGGTACCCTAAAAAGTTAGGATGCTGCACAATCACAGCAGCCGTGTTTTCATCCACTTGCTTGGCCAATTCATCCAGATCGGTCACTCCATTGACTAAGCCGATTTCAACAATCTCCATACCCAATCCTGTGGCATAGGTGTGCAAAATGTGGCGCGACTCGGGGTGCACACCACGGGAGATCACAATTTTGTCGGCCTTGCCAAATCCAAAGGCCATGGCCGCTGCTTCAGCCAGCGCAGTGGGACCGTCATACATGGAAGAGTTGGCCACATCCATGCCGGTCAGTTCACAAATCATCGTCTGAAATTCAAACACAGCCTGCAATTCACCTTGGCTGATCTCCGGCTGATACGGGGTATAAGCTGTGTAGAATTCAGACCGGGAAATCACATGGTTCACGACGGCAGGAATGTAATGCTCATAAGTGCCAGCACCTAAAAAAGAGGTATACTTCAACTGATGGGCATTTTGTTCAGCCAATCTCATCATGTGTTTGGTTAACGCAGTTTCATCCATGGGCTTGGGGAGATTCATCTTGCCCTTAAATCTCACTTGTTCAGGAATGTCCGAGAACAATTCCTCTACGGAGCTAACCCCAATGTCCTCTAACATCTGGCGCTTATCCTCTTCTGTCATTGGCAGATAGCGGAACTTCACCATAAACCCTCCTTCAGCTCACCGTTTAAATTTAAAGCCGTCTGTGCTGCGAAGCTCCCTTTAACACAGGGCTTCATTGGTTTGGCATTATTATTGTTTTGGCCGCTGGTAAAACGGGGTTTTCACCACTTTGGCCGGAATGCGCTTGTGGCGGATCTCAACCTCCACTTCCTGTCCCAGATCAGCATACGCTCTGTCTATAAGAACCAGCCCTACATTCTTCTTCAAAGTAGGGGATTGGGTCCCGGTGGTGACATGGCCAACTTGTGTCTCCCCAACGAAGACCGGATAACCATGACGCGGGATGCCCCTTCCGATCATCTCGATTCCGACCAGTTTGCGGGGGGCCCCGTTTTCTTTCTGGTCTTTGAGCGTCTCTTTGCCGATAAAATCAACCTCTTTGTCCACCTTTACGGCAAAGCCGATCCCCGCTTCAATCGGCGTAATATCCGGGCCCAGTTCGTTGCCGTACAGAGGCAGACGAGCTTCAAAGCGCAAGGTATCCCTGGCGCCCAGCCCACAGGGCAGCACCCCATGATCCTTGCCGGCTTCCATAATCTTCTCCCACAGATCGATGGCATCCCTGGAGTCCAGGTAAATTTCAAAGCCGTCTTCTCCCGTATACCCGGTACGGGACATAAGGGCCTTAACACCATCTAAATCGACGTCTTCTTTAAAGCGAAAAAATTTAATTTGGCCTAAGTCTTCTTTTGTTATCATTTGCAAAACAGATTCAGCCACCGGTCCCTGCAGCGCCAGTTGGGCCACTTCAGCCGAAATATTTTTGATTTCAACGTCGCTTTCCACATGTTTTTGTAACCAATCCACATCCTTCTCAATGTTGGCTGCATTAATCACCAGGAGGTAATCATCCTCTGCCTTGCGGTAAATCAGCAAATCATCCACAGTTCCTCCGTCAGGATAACACATGGCCGTATACTGTGCTTGACCGTCAACCAGGCGGGAGACATCATTGGTCACCATCTTCTGCAAAAAGGTCAGGGCATCCCGTCCCTTGACCGTCACCTCACCCATATGGGATACGTCAAACAACCCCGCTTTGGTACGTACCGCCTCGTGCTCCTCTTTGATACTGCTAAATTGGACAGGCAATTCCCAGCCACCAAAATCAATGGTTTTAGCACCATATTTCTCATAAATTGGATAGAGTGGCGTCCTGCGCAAACCAGCCACAGCATCCACCTCCTATATTCTGCTCATTGTAATAACTCTGCTCTTTTTCCTCATTCCCCTTTATCCCTGTTGATTGCACAGAAAAAGGACAGCACAACCAAGCCCTTAACGGATGAAGGGTAACTTGGTCTCTGTCCTTGAACCTGAGAGTTTGCCCTGTTACCGGGTTTCCCCTTTGGTGGTTCAGCACCTGCTTGTAAGACAGCTTGCTGTAAACTGGCCTGGATAAATTGGTCGGGTGGGTGGCTTTAAACGGTGCTGAACGCTCTCCAGAGATGCGTCCTGTAAGAGTCTTTTTGCCTGAGAGATTCACCCGGCCGGGCTTGCTCCTTCGGCGCTACCCTAAGGTAGTCTCTCCCCTTACAGTCATTCGCCCATTTGAACTTGTTATAAGTATCAGATGTTCCGTTTATACTAAGTGATACCTGTCTGTCAGAGTTCTATGTTAATCGTACCACGATCACAACAAGATTTCCACCTCAAAAGTGATAAGGGGAGTGGACACAGATGAACATCCCCATCTATTTTAAACATGACTGGCTTCCTACCTTGGAACAGAAAATCAAGGATGATGGACCCTGGGATAAGCTTGATTTGTTCCAACTGGCCTTACAAGCTGAAAAAAGCTTAATGATTCCTGACTTTGATTCTCTGGCTTGTCTCGATCATCTGCCCAATTTAACGCCTTACCCCCACCAGATAGAGGCAGCCAAAAAAGTGTTGACCGAGATGCATGGCCGGGCCATTTTGGCTGATGAAGTGGGACTGGGCAAAACGATCGAGGCCGGGTTGATTTTAAAAGAGTATATGGTGCGGGGGCTGGTCAAAAAGGCCCTGATTCTCGTGCCCGCCTCCCTGGTCATCCAATGGACCAAGGAATTGACCCAAAAATTGGCCATCCCAGCCGTAGCCCAAAAAAAGGAGTATATGTGGAAGCAGTGTGATATTCTCGTCGCTTCGATTGATACAGCCAAGCGTCCTCCCCACCGTGAGCATGTCCTGGAGCAGGAATACGACATGATCATTGTTGATGAAGCCCACAAGCTTAAAAACCCAAAATCTAAGAATTATGAGTTTATGCTGCAGTTAAAGAAAAAATATTGTCTATTGCTCACTGCCACCCCTGTCCAAAATGAAATAAGCGAGTTGTTTCACCTGGTCTCCCTCCTGCGCCCTGGTGTTTTGGGTGATGCTCCGGCTTTTCAGAAACATTATGTAAAGGGCAAACGCCAAACCAAAAACAACGAGCAACTGCAAGCGCTGCTCTCTAAAGTGATGATCCGCAACATGCGCAAGGACGGAGGGGTCCATTTTACCAAGCGGTTTGTCCATAATATTTACCTGGATCTCTCTCCTGAGGAAAAAACATTGTATGATGCCGTCACCCGTTTTGTACGGGAACATTATCAGCAGGAATTGGGCATCGCCAACATTTTTTCCTTGATCACACTCCAAAAAGAAGTCTGCTCCAGCAAAGAAGCTACGTTCCTTACCTTGTACAACATGTTTCAAAAATGCGGCGAACTTTCTCCCTTACGGCAAAAAATCTGGGAGCTTATTTCATTAATCAAAAAGATTGAAACCCATACCAAAGCCCAGAAAATGGTCGAGCTAATTAAGGATATTGGGGATAAAGTGATTGTCTTTACCGAATACCGGGCCACACAAGACTACCTGCAACGCATCTTGTATGAACACGGCATTACATCAGTCCCCTTCAGGGGTGGTTTCAGGCGCAACAAAAAGGATTGGATGACCGAGTTGTTTGAAAAGCGGGCTCAAGTTTTGATTGCCACCGAAGCTGGTGGTGAAGGCATCAACCTGCAGTTTTGCAACCATATTATTAATTACGACCTCCCGTGGAATCCCATGCGTGTTGAACAACGAATTGGACGGGTGCACCGTTTAGGCCAAAAAAGGGATGTGTACATCTACAACCTGTCCACCAAAGGTACCATCGAAGCGTATATTTTACATTTACTGTACGAAAAAATTAATCTGTTTGAAATGGTGATCGGGGAGCTGGACGAGATCATTGACCGTCTAGAGCTCAATCAATCCCTTGAGGATAACTTGACCGATATTGTCTTGAAATCAGAATCCACACGTGAAATGGAAATAAAATTAGAGAACTTGTCTCATTATATCCAATCGGTTCAAGGCAGAATCAAAAACCAAGCACAAATAAGTGCAGAACAGGGGGAGTCTGTATGACCAGTGAAGAGCTGTATCGCTATGTGGAGCAATATGTACAGGCACAAGAATGCACCATTATTGACAAAGGGCCTGCCCATCTGACCGTTCAATTGTCTGTGCAGGCCGATAAGGATATTATGGAACGTCATTATTATTGGATGTTTGTGGAGCGGACCGGTGCTGAACCGGAACCGATGACCATCACCTTCTGTTTTGATCCGGAACAGATGCCAGATAACACCGGCAGCCGCACCGAATTGATTCATTTCGGGTGCTGGCGCCTGCATCAGATCTTTCAGTCCTGTCAAAAGCACGGCCAGTTTATCCGCCTGTATGAAGAAGTATCACAATCCTCTTCCACCCGCGGACTCACCCCGTGGATTTGTATCAATTATAAAATTTCTTTTATCAGTGATCAGAAAAAAGATTTATTTTATCCCCTGGGCTTTAACCTGATCAACGGGGAAATTATGGCCCCCTTTGACCAAGTGCTGGATCAATACCGTTTAACACCCAAAATTCCTGACTACCATTTTACAATAACGCCCATTTTTTCCCTTAAGTCTGCGCTGAAGCGGATTGAAATGTATCTCCATGATTACCTTGATTGCCTGGACAAAACATGGGCCCAAGAGGCCAACGCACGCTTAGATAACGAGGCACAACTGATCCGTACTTTTTTCCAACAAAGCCATCATGAGGAAGAAGTGTTACAGAGGCGGTTGGAGGAAATTGAGGAATACCGACCCAAAATTGAAGTGATTCCTATTAATATGGGCTTGTTTTACCTGAAAACCCATCCCCGAACAAAGCTGAATGTCATATGAACTAAAAGGTCTCGAATTCTGTCCATAAAAAAGAACAGGACACACCGGGATAACATGTTCCCAGAGGGGTCCTGTTCATGCTTATGCTTTTAACCATTTATTCAAGGGAGGCATTTTACCCACAAGCTGTACCAGCGGACGCAACAACATGTTTAAAGCAGCCGGAACCATGCCAAACCAATGGACATGCCACTCGCCACGCTGCACCTTCCGCATGTGCTTCCGTTTCTTCCGTTCATCGCTGGGAGTGTCCATATACTTCACCAATGTTTGGGTTAAAAATTTAATGAGTTCCTGCGAGGACATGCTGTCACCCTCCTTCATTATCAGCATACCCCGACACGGTTCCAGTTATACGTCAGCTTGATCGCCAGTGACGAATCGCCGCCGCGATGTCTTGGACGATCTCTTCCACAGATTTGCCTTGGGTTTCAATGATCACATCTGCTTGACGGTAGTAGGGCAAACGGGCTTCATATTTGCACTTCATGGCCTCAAGCTGGGTACCGTCCCATAACGGGCGCTGACTGTCCCTCTTCAGCCTGTCGACAATGGTATCAAACGGAACGTGCAGGTAAATGCTGATGCCTAATTTTTTTAACCAACGCCGGTTTTCTTCCTGAATGGGCATACCTCCACCCGTCGTTATAACCAACAGTTCAGACGCTGGTTGGTTCCGCTGGACTTGGTGCCACAAATCCTCTAAAAACTGGGTCTCCAACTGCCGGAAGTAACTTTCCCCATAACGTTGAAAAATGTCGGGTATGGTTAGTTTTGCTTGTTTTTCAATTTCCGTATCGCTGTCAATCCATTTCCAGGCATATCTTTGGGCCAAGGCCCGGCCGATCGTACTCTTGCCAGCTCCCATAAATCCCCAGATAGTCATACAGTTCATAACAAAACCCCTTTTCCTGGGCCATGCGGACAGGTGATAGGCCCTCGTCTTTTTGAACCCCAAAAGTGCCTCTTGAGTAATCTATAACAGATCCGATAATATTAATAAAGTAAAAATAAAAAAACGTAAAGGATTGCGAGGGATCCCTTGTGCTGTCCCAAGAGGATATTAAAACTGCCCGTCAAGTGGTGAGTGCCATTGCCCATACGACCCCCCTTGATTTTTCACATACATACAGCACATTGACCAATAACGAGGTTTATTTAAAATTGGAAAATTTACAAAAAACTGGGTCATTCAAGATCCGAGGGGCCTACAACAAACTGATGTCATTGACAGCAGCGGAAAAAAAACGGGGAGTGGTGGCTGCTTCAGCCGGCAATCATGCTCAAGGGGTAGCCTATAGCAGCAGCCGGGCTCAAATCAACTGTACGGTAGTGATGCCGGAAGGTGCCCCTTTGGCCAAGGTGGAAGCCACTAAAAACTACGGGGCTAACGTGATTTTGCATGGGCACACCTTTGATGAAGCCCTTGCTTTTGCCCAGATGCAACAGCAACAAACAGGCGCTGTGTTTGTTCACGCCTTCGATGACCCCCACGTCATCGCTGGTCAGGGAACCATTGGACTTGAAATTTTGGAGCAGCTTCCCAATGTGGACAGCATCGTCTGCCCCATTGGAGGCGGAGGGCTTATTGCGGGTATTGCCCTTGCGGTAAAAGCATCTCATCCTCACATTAAGGTGTACGGTGTCCAAGCAGCCCAGTGTCCCAGCATGCTCTCGTCACTGAATGCCCAGCAGCTTGTGCAAGTCACCACCCAAGGGACGATCGCCGATGGCATCGCAGTCAAAAGACCTGGGAAATTAACTTTTGACCTTGTACAACAATATGTAGACGATGTGGTGACCGTAAGTGAAGATGAGATCGCCCGTACCATGCTGTATTTGTTGGAGAGGAGCAAATTACTGGTTGAAGGCTCCGGTGCGGTGAGTTTGGCGGCCCTGTTAAACGGTAAGCTCAACCTAAAGCAACAAAAAGTGGCTGTGATTATTAGCGGCGGCAATGTGGATATTACTTTTGTCTCCCGGATAATTGAACTGGGACTGATTGAAGCGGGGCGTTATCTCAGTATTGTTACAGTTGTACCGGACCGGCCCGGAAACCTGAGCCGCCTGCTGACCCTGTTGGCGGACCTGAAAGCAAACGTCATCTCCGTTAACCATTATCGTATCAGCCCCCGTCTCAAACCTGGCCAAACAGAAATTGAGATCGCTATGGAGACAAGGGACCATAAGCATATCAAGGCGATCGAGACTAAGCTTACTGAAAGTGGCTATCATTTCATAAAGAAAGTATAATGGATGAGTTGACCTCATTTAGTTCTGTGTTACAAATTTCGCCAGGCGGTGATTTCCCCTGTTCCAAGATCAACAGTCACTCTCACTCTCCTTTTGACGTCACTGTCTTTGACCTGTGCTTCAACGGTGAGGACCACATCCTCACCAATCTCTGTTACTTGATTAATGGTTACTGTGCCATCTTCCAGATCGATGACCCTCTCCGTTATCCTTGCTGTGCTATTACCTGCTTGATTTTGACGCTCTTCCGCTGTCCAGATCACCACTGCTGATAAAACCATATTTTGCGCTCGCACATCCAGTTCCTTAGCCCGGATGATCTGCGCTTGATAAACATGGGTACTAAGCAGATGGGTGAGAATAAGAAACAAGAACAGGGAAGCGACCATGACCCAATATAAAGCATAACCTTCTTCCTTGTTCCAGCTCACACTTCCCATTGTCATTCATTCCCCTTTTACCGCTCGTAATCCTATCCAGCGTTGGGTGTGAAACAGCTGTCCATCCTTCTCTAGAGTTATATCAATGCTAAAGAGTTGGTTGTTAACCGGCGAAAATGAAACTTGCTTGACAAATTGACACATCACAACATGCCCCTCACTATTTAATTGGCGTCTGATCACATCACCATGCTTTTCATAAGTGATCCGGTCACTTTCATCGAAGAAAAGTATACGCTGACCTTCTATACTGTACTCCTGTGCCTGCTGTACTTCCCGTTCAAACTGCTGAAAGAAAATTTGGGCCTCCCTTTCTAAAGGCAATGCACTCTGCCATGATTGGGACACGGCAAGAAAATAATTCAACACTGGAAATACTAATAGACACACAATGCCAAGCAACCCCATATACACCATCAGTTCAATTAAGGTTAATCCTTGCTGTTTCTGCAGACAACAAACACTAACCTGTTCTTGTTCCCTGCCTCTCCCAGCGTAGTCCACTCAATCTCTACCTTTCCTTCTTCCCAATTGACCTGCTTGTCCAGGTGCCACCTAACCTGAAACTGATGCTCCTGAAGTATAATCTCCCGTTCTGTTTCCTCGTCATCAATAAAACCAGCTCGAAAACGCTCCATCTCATTTTGGGCTATATCAAGTGCTAAACTCTTGTGCTGCTGTTCGATTCTTTTTTCCTGCAAAACTTGCCACATCGGAAACAGCATGGCACAGACTAGGGAAAAAACGAACAAGGCGATGATCACTTCAACCAGAAAAAAACCCTGTTGGCGACGCGCCACCGGCTTACTCCACCCGATAACGCCCCGAGGCCAGTTGAAAAATATATGTCCTTGTTTCCGTCCCGTTTGGCGTTTCATAGTGGAAAAACAACCGTCCTCCCTGGCTGATGTGTCCATGCCGATTAAAATGGAAACGATTGCGGGAAAAATTGGTGCTTAAGGAAACCCCATCTGGAAATCTGCGCACAACAATGGTATCCCCATCCCTATAGCGAACAAGATAAAGCCTGTTCACCGGGTTAAACTCCAATTCAACAACACGCAGCTCTGTTATCGCTGCCTGTTGGGCGAGTACCAAGTCATTCTCCAGCTGTTGAAAAAATTCTTCCTTCTCCAGACGCTGGTGGGGAGAATGATACGCCGGAATAACCATCATGATAAGGATTGAAAAAATAGCCAAAACCATCAACATCTCCGCTAGGGCTAAACCGTCCTGGGATAAAGGTCTTGCTTTAAGCATGGGTATCGTTTAACCCCCGATTGAATCTATTCGCCATTAGTTGACTTATCGTGATATGCACACGTTACGCTTCCATCCTCGTTAATGGAGTAAGCCGTCGTATCTTCCGGTTTAAGCGGACATCTGGGAATTTCTTTAAGATAATTGCTCTGAACCAAATCATTCACCGAAGGATACTGATGATTATTTTCCAGATAGTACGTCTCTGCTTGTGCTTCAATCATCTGCTTATTGGCATCACATGCCTTTTGCTGGGCTTGGACACCTGAATCGGTTAAGTTGGGAATAATAACCAGCAACAAGGCACCAATAATAAACAAAACGATCAACATCTCAATTAAGGTAAACCCCCCTTCCTTATGCCTTGAACCGATTCTGTTCAATTTCATCTCTCAACACTCCCATTGATTCTTAATGAAATAGCTAGATTAAGATTAACTCCCTTTCACTTTACAAGGCTTCTATTAACTGAAAGACAGGTCTAAACAAAGCCAGAAACAAATAGGAGGTCACCAAGCCAACCACTAAGAGTAATACAGGTTCAATCCACTTTAGCTGCTCCAGCCAACGGTCAAGCACCTCCGATTCCAAATATTGTCCGTAAGTAACCAACTGCTGGGCCAATTGTCCATTTTTCTCCGCATGATAGACAACTGCACTTAACTCCGGAACAAACAAACTTTCCTGTTTCAAAGCTTCAGACAAGCGTTTTCCCTGCATCAATGCTTCCTCAATGTGTTTCAGTGTTGTTTTAAGGTGTTGTGAACTTGTTGTATGTATCACTTTGTGTATAGCATGAAAAAGAGGGACATTGGCTTGCAATAAATAACCTAGCTGGCTGCAAAACATAATGGTAAAAAAGATCTTTGACCAGCGCTTGATCCTTGGACAGCGGGCCACGGCCTGGGCCATTCTGTCTTGTACCACTCCCTTTTTCCAGCTGATCAGCACAGCACTGAAAACAAGCAACAGGCTGAAAATAATAGGAACAAAATGCTGTTCCACAGTGCCGACAAAAGAGAGGATGATTGTGGTAGACATGGGCACGTCAATATTATAGACATCAAACATATATGAGAATTGTGGAATGACCACTTGAAAGAGAAGATAGGCAATTAAAAGGAGTACAACAAACAAGATAAACGGATATGTTAATGCTTTACGCAGCTCAGCTTTAAACCGGAGTTGACGCCGTTTCCACTCACTGGCCTTCTCAAGTGCATGAGCTAAGTTGCCATGTGTCTCTGCCTGGGCAATCATCAACACCACATCTGTGGAAAATGAACTTTTGTGAAACGCCTCCATTAAAGACATCCCGGCTGAGATCATGTATTCTAACCGTTTGATGACATCCCTTTCCTTACCTTGGCATGAAGAAAACATAACATCCAAGGCTTGCAAAAAGGAATAACCCTGACTCAGCAATTGCCCCAGACGGGTTAAAAGTCTCTCCTGCTCCTTTAAGGAAAGACGTTGATCATTCCTGGCAAACATGTCCCGCACCTCACACTTGAAACGTGCCATGAAAATGTTGATCTGCTAACAAGGATCCCCAACACTCTTCTGTTGTCGTCAAATCTATGGCCTGATAACGGATCAATTGCTGCCCAAGAGATGCTATTTTTAGCTGAGCAGCAGCCTGGCGCAGACGCTCCTCTTCTCCCCCTTGATGGATGACTATTCTGATTTCCTTTAAAATTGGGAGCATTTCAAAAACCCCCCTGCGGCCATAGTAACCTGTATAAAAACATTGATAACAGCCTTGGCCATAGCAAGTTAAGCACCGCAGCCGAAACAATCGTTGGGAAATTACGCCAATCAGAGCACTAGCCACATAATAAGGTTTGATACCCATTTCCAGCAAGCGGACAATTGCTCCCACGGTGTCATAAGTATGAAGCGTGGACAGGACGAGATGACCTGTAAGGGCGGCACGAACCGCAATTTCTGCTGTTTCTTCATCCCTGATTTCGCCCACAAAGATCACATCAGGATCTTGGCGCAACATAGCCCGTAACCCTTTGGCAAAAGTCAAACCGTAGTGAGGATTGACTTGCACTTGTGTCAAGCCCGGAATTCGCATTTCCACCGGATCTTCCAGACTGCAAATATTCTTGTCTTTTTGCTCCGCTAACACTTCAAGGATTTTATACAAAGTGGTGGTTTTTCCCGATCCCGTTGGCCCGGTAATTAGAAAAAGACCATGTGGAAGCTGAATGAGACGCTTAAGGTGTTCATACTGCTGAGGTGTAAATCCCAGGTGAGCTAAGGCGAGGCGTTCTTGCTGCAGAGGAAAAATACGGATGACCAGTTTCTCGCCATAAATAGTGGGCATGGTGGATAATCTGAGCTGAAGCCGGTCTTGGTTAAAAGTATGATACAACGCACCATCCTGGGGAACTCTTGTTTCACCAATATCCATGTCGGCGATAAATTTCAGTCTGGTGACCATGGCTTTCAACTGCTCTAGCGTGATGTTTTGCCAAAAGATCAAACGGCCGTCAATCCGAAACTTGATCTGCGCTTGATTTTCCTGAGGCTGCAGGTGAATATCACTTGCCCTGCGCCGAATAGCCATATCCAGCATCTTGTTGACGGCATGACTAATATCTACTCCATCCCCATCCCTCCTTCCTGACTGTACTAAAAATAGTTCTTTCGACGCATAATCCCATTTTCCTTCAACAATTCGTATATTTTTTAAATTTTTTCCACAATATTTTTCGACAAAAGGAGAGTAGTTCACTTAGACATTGCATTAGCCGGTAATTTTTCTTCCTTTGTCGTTAAATAAATAGCAATTAATACAAATCCTATCCCCATTAGATGGTAATATGAAAAAATTTCTTTTAAAAAAAAAGCCGAAAGAATGACCGAGCTTATAGGTAATGCACTCGTTAGTACACCCACTTTATTTGCAGGTATTTTTTCAATGCCTTGATACATAAGAATAAAAGCCAAAACGGTTACAATAATACCAAAATAAAGGATAAGCCCCCACTCTTTAAAAGAAATATTATAAAAATTTGTCCGATTAATATCATAAAGAGCCAATGGAAAAAACAGGATAGTCCCAAAAACGGATACATACGTAGAAATTGCTAGCGGGCTTAACCTCTGTGAAACTGATTTACCTAAAATAATAAATAAAGCTTCTCCAATTACGGCACCGATAATAAGGGTATTACCCAAGATTGGGAGTGCCCCCCGTTCTAATTCTGTAAAAACATCAGAAATATTAAGAATCAACACTCCGGAAACAGCAAACAAAATACCAATGACAGTATGACTATTCAGCTTTTCCTTTAGAATTAGCAAACTCAAAAGAGCAACAATAGCGGGCAATGCACTTGTAATGATGCCTGCTTCCATTGCCGTTGTAAACTTCAAGCCATAAAGCATAAAAATACTAAATAAAAATACACCTGTTAGAGATTGTAAAAAGAGAATGAATAAATCATTCTTATTTACCAAGGGAATACCCTCTTTTACAATCAATAATGGAACTAGTATGATTGATGCAACTAAAAACCTTAATTCTGAGGCAATAAATATAGGGATACTTTGTACCATGACTTTTCCTGCCACAACTGAGCTGCCAACAATAACCATAGCAGTCATCACTTTGAAATATGCTATAGCTCTATCGCTCATGAGATTCACCTTCATTCTTCAATAATAACGATCGGCTTCAATGATAGAGGTGTTTTTTTTCAAATTAAAGGAAGGAAAGTATTAGTTCATAAATTTTTGGACTCGGCTTATATGTTCTTACTTGTTCAGCTGAAAAAATATAATCAAAAGCAATACCGAAATGTACTTGCATTTACAAATAATGCGTAGTCCAGAGTTTTCCTTGTTATTTCTTCAAAGCTTATGAACTCTTTTTCTAATGAATTATGAATAATCATGTATTCATATTGTTTACTTCTCCATGTCTGAAATATGGATCTTAAATCTTTACCATGGAGTTCCTCAATTTTTTGCATCATTGGTAGAAAAGTACCTTGAATATCACCAAGAGCACTAAAAACATCAAACGTAATAAGACGATATTTCATATTCCTCTCTCCTTTTTCCAATTAATTTTGTCAAGTAAATGGGATATTCTTATAGGTTCTTTTACTAGGTAACAGTTACCATAAATGTTATCACATTTCCTATTGAGATTTGAAACGACACATGCCAGCCGATGGTCATACTCTTAACATGACTATACCTGCCATCACGCAGGTTAGAGCCCCAACCTGCAGCAGAGACAAACGCTCTCTTAATAACCAAACGGATAAAATAGCAACAACCATGCTGTTGGTGGCAAACACAGGAGATACAATGCTGGCCGGTCCGGTGGATAAGGCATGGGCATATAACTGCATTCCTGCAAACGAAAAAATGCCTGCCACCATACCACAATAAAAACCAAACCGTGTGAGCCGGTTATCATCGTCAAATCCCCTTTGTTCCCGCTTCATCATCCACCACGACCACAAGGTACCGAACAAGTAAGCGTAAAAGAGAACCAGCGTGTTGTTTAAATCCCACTCTTCCGTTATTTTTAATCCCCCGTTCCGTAAAAAGAAAAGCAAAGTGGCCAGGAAGACCAGCCCATACCACCTCCTGTCTCTGATAGACAGGGACTCCTGTGGATCAAGGGGCAGCAAGCTGACGGCCACGACCAGCAGCAAGATGGCGGCCACTTCAAACACGGATAACACTTCATCATAAACCCAAACGGACATGATGACCACCCAGACAATGTTCAGATTTACGAAGGGTGAGGTTAAACTGGCCGGGCCCAGCTCCAGGGCTTTCATAAACAACCAATTCCCCCATGTTGAACCAATACCAACCACTAGGCCAGCAAGGATCAGCCAGCCGTTGAGGCTGAATTTCCCATCAACCGCCATGATGAAAGCAAAGCCCATACTTCCGCTTAGATACAGTCCAAATAATAGATGGTTCAAAGCGGCGTGGCGGGTGGAACCAAATTTCATGGTGAATCCGGCTAAACCAAAAATGAGAGCACTTAACAAAGCAGCAACGAACCACATCTGCAAAACCCTTCCTAATCTATACTGAGACCATATATTTATGCAGAAATCACGACCACTGCCTGCTTCGTCTAAAGGCAACCACATTCATTAGTAAAACATATGGAATATTTCCCGAGCAAGCGCAAAAACTGCATTATTTCGCCATGCTTTCACCATTGGTTAACACAAAATATGTATAATCATGTCAATGCCTGACAAAACTAGGGGGAAAATACGTATGAAAGGATGATAAGTATGAGCAGACGTCTGTGTTGTTTATTGGCAACTCTCTTGTTTGGCTTTGTCCTGATCACATGTAACCTAACTGTGGCCCATGCGGAAAAGGATCAACATCAAGCTCAGCAGGAGCAAGATTATGAAAAATGGGGACGTTTGGCTGTTGAAGTTATCAAGGATGCTTACCCCCAGGCTGAACTTGTGGACTACCAATACATCGGGCGGGAAGATATCTCTCCCACCATTGAACAACAATCATTTAAACTGGTGCTTAGACAAAACGGAAGGGAATTCCCCATTACAGTCAAAATTCAGTATGAAAAAGAGACCGAACGAGTGACTTCCATCACCTTTGAGCAAGCTCAATAACACCAATAAGCACCAATCAAACCGAAAGGACTATAAAAATGCCTGCGGATCATGGATCCCAGGCATTTTTTGTCTAACATTCTTCGGCAGTCATTCTTCCAGCAGTGAACGTTTACATGAAAAATTATGGCCTGGCACCCTTTATTTGCATTCCTCTCTATTTTCGTTCGCCATTATCCCCCGTTTCTATCTCATTATCCTCATAGGTGATCCAATCGCTCCAGCTGCCCACATACAGTTTAGGATGCAAACCAACTTCATGGAAAGCCACAATATTGGCACAGGCCGTCACTCCTGAACCACAATAGACGATGAGTTCCTTATCTTTTTGGTCAAGGTAGCGGGACAAGCGCTGCCGCTGTGCTTCCGGTGTTTTCCAAGACCCGTCTTTCGCCAATCCTTCCATCCAAAACTCATTAACCGCACCAGGAATGTGGCCGCCCACACGATCGATAGGCTCCTGTTCACCTGTATAACGTTCCTTGGCCCGGGCATCAATGAAGATGACGTCAGGATCGTGCAACTTTTGTTTGACCTCCTCCATGGCAGCAATCATGTCCTGATTAGGCTTTGCTGTAAACTGAGCGGGCGTTGGCTGGATCACTTCATCCGTCACGGGGTAACCCTCGTTTTTCCAAGCAGAATAAGGCTTCTCCAGCAAGTATGCACAATCATGGCCCACGTATTTTAACATCCACCACAAGCGGGCGGCCATGGCACCGCCTTGATCGTCATAAGCGACAACCGTTTTGGTCTCGTCGATCCCCGCTCGCCCAAGTTTGTCCGCAAAAGTGTCCAAATCGGGTAAAGGGTGGCGGCCGCCATGTTCTTTAACTGGACCAGACAAGTCTTTTTCCAAATCAAAATAAACAGCACGGGGAATATGATCATGCTGGTAGCTTTCAGCCCCTGCTTCTGGCTGACCCAAAACAAAGCGGCAATCGGCTATGATCACCTGGGGATCATCCAGACGGAACTTTAACCATTCAAAAGAGACAGTGGTCTTGCTGCTCATTTTAAGCCCACCCCCAACGCTTGTTTTACTTTAGTTAAGGTCTGTTGAGCTGTCTCACGGGCTTTTTGGGCGCCTTCCTCCAGCACCCGGTCCAGTTCGGAAGAGGGATAAATGTCATGGAACCTCTCTTGAATGGGGCGCAAGCCGTCAATGACCACTTCTGCCAATTCTTTTTTGAATTGGCCATAGCCGCTGCCTTTAAAGTGCTGCTCCACCTCTGCCATGGTTTGGCCGGTAAACTGTGCATAGATGGTCATCAGATTGCTGATGGCCGCTTTTTCCTCCGGATCAAAGCGAATCTCATGACCTGAATCAGTTACGGCCCGCTTGATTTTCTTTTCAATCACTTTGGGTTCGTCCAGCAGGGAGATGTAGCTGTTTTCATTGGGATTGCTTTTGCTCATCTTGCTAGTGGGATCATCCAGAGACATAATCCGGGCACCAAATGAGGCAATCATCGGTTCAGGGATAACAAACACTTCTCCATAGCGGTGGTTGAAGCGTTCCGCAAGGTCCCGGGTCAGTTCAATATGCTGTTTCTGATCTTCTCCCACGGGCACATGGGTGGCCTGATACAGCAGGATATCGGCGGCTTGCAGGGAAGGATAAGTAAACAATCCCACAGGAATACTTTTCATTTTTTTGGACTTGTCCTTGTACTGGGTCATGCGCTCCAGCTCACCCATGTGGGACTGGCAGATCATAATCCAGCCCAGCTCCGTGTGCTGGGGAACGTCCGATTGGGTAAACAGGGTCACCTTTTGGGGATCCAGTCCCACGGCCAAGTATAAAGCGGCCAAGCGGCGGATATTGTCTTTAAGTTCCTGCGGATCCTGCGGCACGGTAATGGCATGATAGTCCACAATGCAGAAATAGCAGTCGGCCTCATCTTGCAAACGGACAAAGTGCTGCATCGCACCCAAGTAGTTGCCGATGGTTAACAGTCCGCTGGGTTGAATGCCAGACAATATGGTCTTCACTTCACTCATCGTTTGATCCTCCTCTTTCATCAATATCCATACAAAAAAGGGGTCATCATCCTGGTAAAGGACGAGGAACCCCGCGGTGCCACCTTTATTAGTCCGGCTTAAAGGCTAAGATAAAATAAAAACCATGTATCATAAACAATCAAGTGCCGAACTCACTTTTTTCATGCACAGCTCAGAAGTCCATTTCAGTAACATGCCCCGCTGGTTCGCACCACCCACCAGCTCTCTTGAGTGCCAAGCTATGTTACCTACTGCGCTTCGTCATTGCTTGCCCGTATGATTTTTTACATATTCTACTAAAGGCGTTGAAAAAAATCAAGTATCCGATAATTCCTGCACAATGGCCACGAACAGCTCAGCAGCTTTATTTAATTCCTCAATGGGCATCCGTTCCTGTTTCGTATGTATGTTTTGGTACCCAACAGCCAGGTTGACAGTGGGAATGCCGTAACCGGAAATCACATTGGCATCAGATCCTCCCCCGCTCTCGATCAACTTGGGTGTCCGGCCTATTGTTTGCACTGCTTTTTTTGCCACTTGAACCACAGGATCTGCCTCACTAAAACGGAAAGCAGGATACATAATGTCAATGTCCACATCTGCAGTGGTGCCATTGGCTTGTGCTGCTTCTTCAAAACAACGTTTCATGATTTGCACCTGTTTGTCCAGTTTTTCCGGCTGCCGGCTGCGGGCTTCCGCTAAAATATGCACCAGATCACAGACCACATTAGTGGCTTGACCGCCTTCAAAGCGGCCGATATTAGCTGTGGTTTCATGGTCAATCCGCCCCAGAGGCATCTTGGCAATCGCCTGGCTGGCCACTTGGATGGCACTGATACCATCCTCGGGATTAACCCCGGCATGAGCCGATTTACCATACACGGTGACATGCAGCTTGGCCTGAGTGGGTGCCGCGACAATGATGTTACCTACTGGACCGTTACTGTCCAGGGCAAAACCAAAGTCAGCGCGGAGCAAACTGGTGTCCAGGGCCTTGGAACCGACCAAGCCCGATTCTTCGCCCACTGTCAAAACGAATTGGATCTCGCCATGGGGAATGTTGTTTTCTTTTAACACTTTTATTCCTTCCAGTAAAACAGCCAGGCCTGCTTTGTCGTCACTGCCCAAAATCGTTGTTCCGTCACTGACCACATAGCCATCTTTTACGGAAGGCTTCACACCTTTGCCTGGTGCCACCGTATCCATATGTGCTGTAAAGTAGATGGTGGGCAGCGGGCCAGCCGCGGTTCCTTTCAGTGTGGCCACTAAGTTTCCAGCGCCATGTCCCGTTACTTGTTGGCTGTTATCTTCCACTACATCCAAACCCAGAGCAGCCAACTTCTTTTTGAGCACATCACAAATCTGGCGTTCGTGCTTGGTCTCACTGTCGGTTTGCACCAGTTCCAAAAACTCATTTAACAAACGGGTTTCATTGATCATCCTGCTGCGCCTCCTTCTCTTGCCGTGCTTCCTTGCTGCGCTTCCGGCGGCGCTCCAGGTGCTGTTTGCTGCAACCCAGCAAAGTTTTTCGCCCCGTGTGGCGCCACGACGTTTGTTCATTGGGATTAACAAGAAAACTAACCTGATATTTATTCAACAATTTAGGGAGCGGAACTTGTGAGCGTTCCCTCCCAATATAGTAGACCATGAGTGGTTTTTTGGGCAACTCCAATCACCTGCTTATAAAGGAATATTGCCATGTTTCTTGGCGGGGCGGGATTCCCGTTTGTTTTTCAACATTTCCAGACTTTCGATCAGTTTGAGGCGGGTCTCCCGGGGATCAATCACGTCGTCCACCATACCGTAAGCGGCAGCAATGTATGGGTTGGCATAGCGCTCCCGGTATTCGGCTATTTTCTTGGCCCGTGTTTCCGCCGGATTGTCGCTGTTTTGAATCTCCTTGGCATAGATAATATTGGCCGCCCCCTCCGGTCCCATCACCGCAATTTCCGCATTGGGCCAGGCATAGACAATATCGGCACCGATCGCTTTGCTGTTCAGGGCCACATAAGCACCGCCGTAGGCTTTGCGCAGGATGACCGTAATTTTAGGTACGGTTGCTTCTGAATAGGCGTACAAAATCTTGGCCCCGTGGCGGATAATGCCCCCGTGTTCCTGGTTGACCCCTGGGAAGAAGCCGGTCACATCTTCAAACGTGATCAAAGGGATGTTAAAACAGTCGCAGAAGCGGATAAAGCGGGACAATTTATCGGATGAATTAATGTCCAATCCCCCGGCCATCACTTTGGGCTGGTTGGCAATGATGCCCACGGACTGCCCCTGAATACGGCCGAAACCTATCACAATATTTTTTGCAAAATCAGGCTGGACTTCCATAAAATCTTGATCATCCACAATTAACTCAATCAGCTGGCGCACATCGTAAACCTTGGTCCCTTCAAAGGGCACAATCTCTTTCAATTCCTCAATCCAGCCCCGGTCATCCTTGCTGTAGATGCGAGGCGGGTCTTCTTCGTTATTTTGCGGCAGGTAGCTGATCAGACGCCGGACCTGATCCAGCACTTCCGGCTCACTGGATGCAATAAAGTGGGCATTGCCGCTTTTGGAGGCATGCACCCGGGCCCCGCCCAGCTCTTCGGCACTGATTTTCTCACCAGTGACCGATTCGATCACCTTGGGGCCTGTAATAAACATTTGGCTTGTTTTTTCCACCATAAAGACAAAGTCCGTAATGGCCGGAGAATAAACCGCTCCCCCGGCGCAAGGGCCCATGATGACCGAAATCTGGGGAATGACACCAGAGTAAATGGAGTTGCGGTAAAAGATATGCCCGTAGCCGTCCAAGGAAACCACCCCTTCCTGGATCCGGGCCCCGCCCGAGTCATTGAGGCCAATTATCGGTGCTCCGTTTTTGGCAGCCAAGTCCATCACTTTAACAATTTTTTGGGCGTGCATTTCTCCCAGGGCTCCGCCAAACACCGTAAAATCCTGGGCGAAAACATAGACCAGCCGGCCGTGAATTTTACCGTAACCGGTGACCACGCCTTCTCCTGGCGCTTCCGCATCCAGTCCCAAATGATGAGCGCGGTGCTCCACAAACGCATTCAGTTCCACAAAGGTGTCATCATCCAATAATAAATGGATCCGTTCCCGAGCGGTCAGTTTGCCTTTATCATGCTGAGCTTGGATCCGCTTTTCCCCACCGCCCAACTCAATTTTACGTTTCCGCTCATACATCTCCTCTATTTTTGCATCCATTGGTGCCAATTGGGTGTACGTGTGAGTATGACGGTTGCTCATGTTAATCCCCCTCTGTTTCCTGAGCATATTGGCACAGTTCCAGTAATACGCCCCCTGTCGCTTTGGGGTGCAAAAAAGCAATTTGAGCAGCATGCGCCCCTTCTTTGGGCTGCTCATGAATCAACTGTACGCCGTTTTCTTTTAGTTGCTTCAGGCGGTCCTCAATATCCTCCACTTCCAAAGCGAGGTGGTGAATCCCTTCTCCTTTGTTGGCGATATATTTGGCAATCGGCCCGTCGGGAGAAAGTGATTCCAAGAGTTCAAGGCGTGTTTCACCTGCCTTAAGGAAAGCCACTCTGACCTGCTCCGACTCCACCGTTTCAATGCCTTCCAACGGCAAGCCAAGCTGCTGCTGATAAAAGGGAAGGGCTTCTTCAATTGACTTGACAGCGATACCGATATGGGCAATTTTTTTGGGTGGAGCGACCTGCTGTTCCCCTTTTCGCTCCTTGAGGGCAAAACGGATAAAATCAGCAATGTCTTTGGTGGGTGTGCCCGGGGTAAACACTCTGGCTATCCCCTGGCTCTCCAAGTAGGGAATATCTTCTGCCGGGATCACCCCGCCCCCGATGACCAGCATGTCATCAGCCCCTTGTTCTTGCAACAGACGAACCACCTCAGGGAACAGCTCATTGTGGGCTCCTGATAAACAGGATAAGCCGATGCAGTCCACATCCTCCTGGATGGCGCTGGCGACAATTTGTTCCGGCGATTGCCTCAGCCCGGTATAAATGACTTCCATCCCTTGATCCCTCAGGGCCTGGGCAATGACCAGTGCCCCGCGGTCATGGCCGTCTAATCCTGGTTTGGCGATTAAGACACGAATTGTTTCCATCTTGATCCCCCTTACGTTAAGGTTGGCGCTTAACAGTTTTTATCCCTGGTATTCACCAAATTCCTGGCGCAGTACATTGCAAATCTCCCCGATGGTGGCATAGGCCCGGACTGCATCCAATATGAGCGGCATCAAGTTCTCGGTGCCCCGTGCTCCTTCTCTGAGCCGGGTCAGTGTCTGTTCTACTTTGGCGGCATTACGATTAGCTCTCAAGCGGTTTAACTTTTCTTTTTGTTTTTCGCCCAGTTTGGGGTCTACCCGCAAAATCTCAGGTTGAGGTTCATCATCGATTTGGAACTTGTTCAATCCGACAATAATGTCTTCTCCTGACTCTACTCTTTGCTGTGCCTCATAAGCGGCTTTGTGAATTTCCCGTTGCACATAACCCTGTTCAATCGCTTTAACTGCGCCGCCCAATTGTTCAATTTTCTCCAAATAGCGGTATACTTCTTCCTCTATTTTATCGGTGAGGGCTTCCACGTAATAGGAGCCGCCAAGAGGATCAACCGTGTCCCCCACACCGCTTTCATAAGCGATAATTTGTTGGGTTCTTAAAGCAATGCGGGCTGATTCTTCCGTTGGCAGGGCCAAAGCTTCATCCCTGGAATTAGTATGCAAGCTTTGTGTTCCGCCTAACACAGCGCTCAATGCTTGAATGGTGACGCGAACAATATTATTGTCCGGCTGCTGGGCTGTCAAGGTGGAACCACCGGTTTGCGTGTGGAAACGCAGCTGCCAAGACTTCTCCTTTTTGGCCCCGAAACGTTCTTTCATCAGTTTGGCCCAAATGCGCCGCCCAGCGCGGAACTTGGCAATTTCTTCAAAGAAATGATTATGAGCATTGAAGAAAAAGGCCAGCCGCGGGGCAAACTGGTCAATGTCCAAACCCGCTTCTAGAGCCGCCTCTACATAGCTGATGGCATTGGCCATCATAAAGGCCAGCTCTTGCACGGCTGTTGCACCTGCTTCACGGATATGATAACCGCTAATACTGATCGTATTCCATTTGGGTACATGCTCGGCACAATAGGCAAAAATGTCCGTGATCAGACGCATGGAGGGCTGGGGTGGAAAAATATATGTTCCCCGGGCAATATATTCTTTTAAAATATCATTTTGGATGGTGCCGGACAGTTTCTGTGAGGGCACTCCCTGCTTTTCTGCCACGGCGATATACATGGCTAACAAAATGCTGGCCGGGGCATTGATGGTCATGGATGTGCTTACTTTGTCCAAAGGAATGCCAGCTAAGAGGGTTTCCATATCTTCCAAAGAATCAATGGCCACACCTACTTTGCCCACTTCTCCCCTGGCCATGGGATCATCCGAATCATAGCCGATCTGGGTGGGCAAATCGAAGGCGACACTGAGACCTGTCTGACCTTGTTGCAGTAAATAGTGGAAACGTTTATTGGTCTCTTCCGCTGAACCAAAACCGGCATATTGGCGCATGGTCCACTGTCTGGCCCTGTACATGGTAGGATGAATGCCTCTGGTAAATGGGTACTGGCCTGGAAACCCGAGGCGTTCCACATAGTCCTGGTCCAATTGGTCCGGCAGGTACAGCAGCTCGACCGGAATGCCGGAGGAAGTCAGAAATTCTTCTTTTCTTTCAGGAAACTTGGCAATCAGTTCTTCTGTTTTCCGTCGCCATTCTTCGTATAATTTCTGAAACTCTTCTTCTTTAGACATTTCAATTCACTCCTTTAACTTTTGCTTATACATCTTCCTTTATTTCACTTGATGAGATTATTGAAAAGGGCTAAGGTTTTCCGTTATCATATATAAAAGAGTGACAAACGACTAGACTATGATGATTGAAGGAGGTATCCTCATGCTGCCTAAAAAACTGGTTAAAACCGTTGTCTACATTGTGATTGTGGCACTCATACTCTCCACGCTGCTGATGGGCGTTGGGCTGTTTATCTAACAAAGATCATCATAGCACGAAGCATTATGAAACGCTTTCAACATAGAGGAGGAGATAACCAGATCAGCCGATCTAGGTTATCTTTTTTATATCATGCAGCTCAAACTGAAACTCCTCCACAAATATGTTTTGGTAGAGATTGATGACTTCCTCCAGGTCTACCGAACGCCCCAACAGTTTGGACATGGAGGTTACCCCGTAGTCGCGGATGCCACAAGGGATAATGGATTCAAACATCGACAAATCGGTGTTGACGTTGAGAGCAAAACCATGACTAGTAATAAAGCTTTTGGACTGGCGGCCACGATTAAATTTAACACCAATCGCCGCTACTTTTTCATCCTGCACCCACACCCCCGTATAGGGCGGTTTGCGTCCCGCTTCAATGCCATAGTGGGACAGTGTTTTAATGATGGTTTCTTCCACCATGCGCAAATAAAGATGGGCATCATTTTTCCAGCGATTAAGCAGGATCAGAGGATAACCGACCAGCTGCCCGGGGCCGTGATAAGTAATATCCCCCCCGCGGTCAATATAGGCCAACTCAATCCCCCGTTGCTTGCACATCTCTGCGGAGATTAACAGATGCTCCTGTTGACCGCTGCGCCCAAAGGTGTAAACATGGTTATGTTCCAAGAGTAGCAGAGACGGCAGCCGTTCATGCCGGTCAATTTGAGCGACCCATTCCTTCTGTCTGTCCCACATAGGAAAATAGGGCTGTCTTTGTTTAAATATGTGTATTTCCAGCCTCTGTTCGTTCCAATTCATCCTGTATTCTCTCCTCACAGACCAGTCATCAGCAACGTTATCTTCATTATACCTTGTGACAACTAAACCGACTAGTCCGTCTACTTATCCGCAAAACATTTCTTATGATTTTTTGACCTTCAAGAACAAACGGGCATACTCCTCCTTCCGCCGGGCTTCCTCGGTCAGGATGGAATGAAGCACAAGATCGGCAAACATATCAGCAATTTGCCTGATGGTGTACGGACCATTTTCCCTATACCATTTATACGTCCAGTTGATCATGCCAAAAATGGCCATCGATGTGATCGGCACAGGCACCTCAGGACGAAACTCCCCTTGCTCAATCCCATCCTGAATCACCTTAAACATCATCTGTTTATACCGGTCCCGCTTCTGTTTGATTTTGTCAAAGTAGTCAGGGGCCAAATACAAATTTTCTTGATAAAAAACCGTGACATGGGCCCGGTAGTGCTCAAACATCATCACAAATGATCTGACGATGGCAGACAATCGTTCCGTGGGTGTGTGCCATTCTTCGTAAGCCTGCTGTGCTTTGTCCAGCACGTAGGTAATAAATGAATCATGAATCATATATAATAACTCATCTTTTGACTTAAAGTTGTGGTAAAATCCCCCTTTAGACGTTCCACTCTCCTGAACGATTTGATCCACGGTTACCCTGTGATAACCATGTGCTTCAAAGAGCTGCAAAGCGGTTGCCATAATCCGCTCCTTTGTTGATCTCTGTGGCATCTCTATACTCCTCCACTTTATTTGCGCTCTGTAAAAATGGCATGATATTAGCTTGATCCCGCAGATACGCCAGGCCACTGGAAAAAATCGAACGGACCGACTAGTCAGTACTATGCTCAAATTTTATAAATAATAATAAGATTTGTCAAGTTTGGGCTTCAAAAAGAAAAACGGGCTCGTTGGCCCGTTTAGTACAAACTCATTCCCTCGCCCATGGCTTCTAGTTTGTGTTTGATGCTTTGCAGGAAGCGGCCGCAAATGAGGCCGTCCAGAAGGCGGTGGTCTAAAGAGAGGCACAGGTTGACCATGTCACGCACGGCAATCATGTCGTTTTTGACCACAGGGCGTTTGACGATGGCTTCCACACTCAGAATGGCGGCTTGCGGGTAATTGATAATAGGCTGAGACAGAACGGAGCCAAAGGAACCGGTGTTGTTCACGGTAAAGGTGCCACCTTGCATGTCCTCCTGCGTCAACTTGCCTTCCCGGGTGCGGCGGGCCAAATCATCGATGGCCCGGGCCAGGCCCAGAATGCTTTTTTCATCGGCATGTTTGATCACTGGCACAAACAGGGCGTCTTCAGTGGCCACGGCAATGGAAATATTGATCTCCTGCTTCTGAATAATCTTATCCCCCGCCCACTGGGAATTGATCATGGGGAATTCTTTCAGTGCCTCCACTGTGGCTTTAATAAAGAATGGCAGGAAGGTGAGGTTAACACCTTCTTTTTGCTTAAACTCCTGCTTCACTTTTTGCCGGTATTTGACCAACTCTGTCACATCCACTTCCACCATGGTCCAGGCGTGAGGCGCTTCATGTTTGCTTTGCACCATCTTGTTAGCAATGGCCCGGCGCACTGCACTGACCGGAATCTCCTGGTCCCCAGGTCTGGTTTGGATCTTGGCCGGCTGGGCAGCCCGTTGCTCAGGCTGGTAAGCAGCAGCTGCCGGTTGAACGGCGGGCTGTTCTGCTCGTTCCGCCTGTTCTGCAGGTGCTGCCTTTGCTTCTGTGGCCGGGCGGCCATCTTTGGTGGGAATGTTGCCGCTTTCGATCAGCTTCAGCAGATCTTTACGGGTAATGCGTCCCCCGCGTCCGGTTCCTTCCACCTGCTCCAGGTCAATGTTATGCTCCTGGGCCAGCTTCAAGACAGCAGGGGAGTAGCGGCGCTTCATGCTTGCCTCATCTCCGCTGTCTTTCTCCTCGCCGGTCTTTGCTTGTTGATCTGCTTTACTCTCTGCTTCTTCAGCAGCTTCCTGATCTGCACCAGCATTTCCATCTTCTTCTATGTAGCAAATCAGGCCGCCCACTTCCACTGTTTCCCCTTCCTGGGCCACAATCTTGGAAACAGTGCCGTTGTAGGAAGAGGGCACTTCCGCATTCACTTTATCCGTGATCACTTCACACAAGGGATCATATTTATTGACATGGTCCCCTTCCTTGACCAGCCACTTGCCTATCGTTCCTTCAGTCACACTTTCACCCAATTGGGGCATCGTCACTTTCGTTGCCATGGTATCCCTCCTTCTTCTGATCCTGTCACTGCCTAAAATTCAGCCAAATCACGAATGGCGCGTTCAATTTTATCCACATTGGGCATAAAGAATTTTTCCAAAGTGGGGGCATAGGGCATGGCCGGCACATCAGGGCCTGCCAGGCGCTGAATGGGAGCATCCAGGTCAAACAGGGCTTTTTCGGCGATGATCGCTGCCACTTCGCTCATCACACTGCCCTCTTTGTTATCTTCCGTAATGAGCAACACTTTGCCCGTTTTAACCGCAGCTTGCACAATAGACTCTTGGTCCAAGGGATACAGGGTTCTCAAATCCAGGACATGGGTGCTGATGCCTTCCTTTTCCAGCCGTTCAGCAGCTTGCAAGGCATAGTTCAGCATCAATCCGTAAGCAATTACGGTCACATCCTCCCCTTCCCGCTTCACATCCGCTTGGCCGATGGGCAGGGTGTAATCTTCTTCAGGCACCTCCCCCTTGATTAAGCGGTAGCAGCGTTTATGCTCAAAAAAGAGGATGGGATCATCGGAGCGGATCGCCGCCTTCAACAATCCTTTCACATCGTAAGGCGTGGACGGTGCCACAATCTTCAGTCCAGGCGTGCTGTTAAACATAGCTTCCACGCTTTGGGAATGATACAAGGCACCGTGTACCCCTCCCCCATACGGGGCCCGCACTACAAGAGGGCAGGTCCAGTCATTGTTGGACCGGTAACGGAACTTGGCCGCTTCGTTCACGATTTGGTTCACCGCAGTCATAATAAAGTCAGCAAACTGTATCTCAGCAACGGGTCGCATGCCATAAGCCGCAGCACCAATGGCCACACCAACAATGGCCGATTCGGCCAGGGGCGCATCGATGACCCGCTCTTCCCCAAACTGCTCATATAGTCCTTCTGTCGCGCGGAACACACCCCCGCGCTTGCCCACGTCTTCCCCAAGCACAAATACTTTGGGATCCCGTTCCATCTCTTCTTTTAAGGCTTGTGTCACAGCATTGATATACGAAATGACCGCCATACTTTGATTCCTCCCTATTCCTCGGCATAAACGTACTTCAAGGCATATTCAGGATCGGCATAAGGGGCATTTTCAGCATATTCAGTGGCTTCATCCACTTCTTGTCTCACCCGGGCTTCGATGGCTTCCACTTTTTCTTCCGTTAACGTTCCCGACTCTAGCAGATAAGTTCTGAACTTTCCGATCGGATCCCGTTTTCTGGCTTCTTCCACCTCTTCTGGATCACGATAAGTCCGGTCATCGTCATCACTGGAGTGGGCCGTGAAGCGGTAAGTGGTCGCTTCAATCAGGGAGGGCCCTTCTCCGCGGCGGGCACGGTCAGCCGCTTCTTTGACCACTTTGTAGACCTCCAGCGGGTCTTCGCCATCTACCTGCACACCGGGCATCCCGTATCCACCAGCCCGGTCAGCCACGCTTTCACAAGCGATCTGTTTGGAGACGGGCACAGAAATGGCGTATTTATTATTTTCACAGAAGAAAATCACAGGCAGTTTGTGCACCCCGGCAAAGTTTAAACCTTCATGAAAATCGCCTTGGTTACTGGAACCTTCCCCAAAGGAGGTAAAGGCGACAATATCCTTGCCTTCCATTTTGCTGGCCAGAGCAATCCCTACGGCATGGGGCACCTGGGTGGTAACAGGTGAAGAGCCGGTGACAATCCGGTACTTTTTAGAACCGAAATGTCCGGGCATCTGCCGCCCCCCGCTGTTGGGATCTTCCGCTTTGGCGAATGCGGACAGCATCAGGTCCCGGGCGGTCATGCCAAAGGCAATGACGACTCCCATATCCCTGTAATAGGGCAGCACGTAATCCTTGGAACGGTCCAAGGCAAAGGTGGCCCCTACCTGGGCGGCTTCTTGCCCTTGACAAGAAATCACAAACGGAATTTTGCCTGCCCGGTTCAATAGCCACATTCTCTCGTCAATTTTGCGAGCCAAGAGCATGGTATAATACATCTCCTGCATATCTTGCGCCGTTAAGCCCAGCGCTTCATGACGTTTCTCAGTCATTCTATAACCTCCTCGCCAGGATAGTGATGACTTCCTAGGATAATTAAAACCGGTTAGGAATGAATTTCCAGCCCTTCCACAGCCAGAGCCGCTTCACCAATGGCTTCAGATAAGGTGGGATGAGGATGGATGATTTGAGAGAGTTCCCACGGCGTGGCATCAAGCACTTTGGCCAGGCCGGCCTCGGAAATCAGGTCGGTCACATGGGGGCCGATCATGTGTACGCCGAGCAAATCCTGGGTGTTGGCATCCATCACCACTTTGACAAAACCAGATGCATCCCCCTGGATCAGCGCCTTACCCACCCCTTTGAAGGAAAACTTACCTGTCTTCACCTGATAGCCTTGCGCCTTGGCTTCCTCTTCAGTCAGACCAATACTGGCCACTTCAGGACGGCTGTAGGTGCAGCGGGGCACATGGTTGGGATCAACAGGGGCCGGATCATGCCCGGCGATGTGCTCCACGGCGACAATACCTTCATGGGAAGCCACATGGGCCAGCTGCAAACCGCCGGTTACATCACCGATGGCATAGATGTGAGATTCGGCTGTTTGTCCGTATGCATTGACTTGGATAAATCCTTTTTCCAGTTTAATATCTGTATTTTCCAGGCCGATGTCTTCAGTATTGGGCACCCGTCCCACTGAGACCAGCATCTTGTCAGCGGTATAGGTCTCCTCTTTGTCACCCCGCTTTGCTGTGATAGCAACTTGGCCCTTGTCAACGGACAAGGTTTCCGGCAAGACTTCAGCACTGGTAACCACCTTGACCTTGCGCCGCTTTAATAACCGCGCCATCTCTTTGCTGATTGCTTCATCCTCCTGGGGCAAAATCCGCTCGGCATACTCAAGCACCGTCACTTGGACGCCAAAATCACTCAATAAAGACGCCCATTCTATGCCAATCACACCGCCGCCAACAATGATCATTGATTCCGGCAGCGACTCAAGTTCCAAAGCTTCGTCGCTGGTCAGGACATGGGTGCCGTCAATCTCCAGCCCAGGCAAGGTTCTTGGCTTGGATCCTGTGGCAATAATCAGATTTTTGGGCACCAGCATCTCATTCTCTTCACCGCCCGCCTTTTCCACAGAAACCGTTCCTGCCGTGGGCGAAAAGATGGAAGGGCCCAGAATGCGGCCATAGCCATGGTAGACATCTATTTTGTTCTTTTTCATTAAATACCGGATGCCCTGATGTAATTGATCCACAATTTTTTGCTTGCGTTGATTCACTTTTTGGAAGTCAAAGCCTACGCCCTGAGCTGTAATTCCAAAGCTTTCCCCATCCTCTTTCAAGGTGGCATACACCTCGGCACTCTTCAGCAAAGCCTTGGAAGGAATACAGCCTTTATGCAGACACGTGCCGCCTAGCTTCTGAGCTTCGACAAGAGCGGTGGAGAGCCCCAGCTGGGCAGCCCGGATCGCAGCCACATAACCTCCGGGCCCACCGCCCAGAATGACCAGATCATACTCTTTGGCCATTGGTCTTTTCCCCCTTTAAAATTTGTTCCACTTCTTTTGCTCCTGTTTGATCATTAGGATAGGTCTTGGCTTCTTCTTCACCGCGCAAGACACGCAAGCCGCCTTCAGCCAGCGCTTGCAGTTCGTTTTCCCCGGCGATCACTTTCACCGGTGCAATCCATTCCACCCGCTTCTTGATCATGTCCACAAACTGGTCGCCATAGGCCAAGCCGCCGGTTAAGATGATGGCATCCACATCCCCTTCCAGCACAGCAGCGCAGGAGCCGATCTCTTTGGAGACCTGGTAAGCCATCGCCTCATAGACCAATTTGGCTTTTTCATCTCCTGCCGCGATCATCTCTTCCACCTTGCGGGCATCATTGGTGCCCAAATAAGCGACCAGACCGCCCCGGCCGACCAGTTTTTTAAAGATTTCGCCAGAGAAGTATTGTCCCGAAAAACTGAGCCCAACCAAGTCGCCCGCAGGAACAGTTCCTGCCCGTTCAGGCGAAAAGGGACCATCTCCATGCAAGCCGTTGTTCACATCAACAACCCGGCCATAGCGATGGGCTCCCACAGTGATACCGCCCCCCATGTGGCTGACGATCAAGCGCATCTTTTCGTACGCTTTCCCCTGCTTTTTGGCATAACGACGGGCCACTGCTTTTTGGTTCAAGGCATGAAAGATGCTGCGGCGGGGGATTTCGGGGACCCCCGAGATCCGGGCCACAGGATCAAGTTCATCCACCACAACCGGATCGACAATGAAAGCGGGAATGTTTAACTGTTGGGCAATTTCATTGGCAATAATAGCCCCTAAATTGGAAGCGTGTTCCCCGAAGCGGCCGCTTCTCAAATCTTGCAACATGTCTTCGTTAACAAGGTAGGTCCCGCCGGGAATCGGCCTGAGGACACCACCCCGCCCCACAACAGCCGCCAGTTTCTGCAGGTTGATTCCCTCTTTATTCAGGGTCTCCAGTATGATTTCTTTACGGAACTGATATTGATCCATCACACTGCGGTATTTATTGAGTTCTGTGGTATCATGGCGCAGTGTTTCTTCAAAGATGGGCCGTTCATTGTCATAGATGGCAATCTTGGTGGATGTAGAGCCTGGGTTAATGACCAATAAGCGGTATGTTTTTTGCTCCATAAACCTCCACTCCTGTTCCTGTCTTTCCGCTCTATTCTTTCATATTCAAGATGCTTTTCGGATTTTGCAAGAAGGTGCTTCTGGCATTCTTCATGGCTTGAATGCGTTCCTCCGCCATCCGGTCAGCCGCCCGGTAAGTTGGAATATTGTCGCGGCGGGAAATCTCAAACACTTTTTCAATATTGTCATAGATGGTCTCCACCTTCCTCATCGCCCTGTCCCGGTTATAGCCTAACAGCTCATCGGCCACATTGATCAGACCGCCGGCATTAATCACGTAATCAGGGGCATAGTAGAAGCCCAGCTCATGAATTTGGTCTCCGTGGCGCTCTTCACGCAGCACGTTGTTGGCCGCCCCGGCAATGACGCGCGCTTTGAGCTGGGGAATTGTTTCATCATTGATCACACCACCCAGCGCACAAGGGGCAAAAATATCACACTCCACACTATAGATCTCATTGGGATCCACAGCACGAGCCCCAAACGCTTCCACAGCCCGTCTGACCGCCTCCTGGTTAATGTCGGTCACAATCAGCCGGGCCCCCTCTTCATGAAGGTAACGGCACAGATTGTAGGCCACATTGCCTACACCTTGCACAGCAATGGTTTTCCCTTCCAGAGAGTCATCTCCCCATGCTTGTCTGACTGTTGCTTTCATACCCTTATAAACACCATAAGCGGTCACAGGGGAAGGATTGCCACTGGAGCCAAACGCCGGAGAAATACCTGTCACATAGTCGGTCTCTTCATGAATGAGATCCATATCTTCCACGGTAGTGCCTACGTCTTCTGCGGTGATGTAACGGCCATTAAGCCCTTGCACAAAACGGCCGAAGGCACGGAACAGAGCTTCACTTTTATCCTTGCGTGGATCGCCGATAATGACCGATTTTCCTCCCCCTAAGTTTAAACCGGCGGCCGCTGCCTTGTAAGTCATCCCCCGGGCCAAGCGCAGCGCATCTTCAATAGCCTCTTCTTCCGAATCATAAGTCCACATCCTGCATCCGCCCAATGCGGGTCCAAGTGTCGTGTCATGGATGCAAATAATCGCCTTTAAACCGGATGCTTTGTCCTGACATAACAACAGCTCTTCGTAATCATATTTTTCCATATACTCAAACAGTTTCATATTAAATCCCTCCTGAGAAAGAAAAACTGATTGGGAGTTGTCTAAACCAAACTGGTTTAATTCATGTGGGTCACACAGGCGGCCAAGGCAATGGAATATAATTTGTCCTCCATGCTATCCGCCCTAGAAGTGAGGATGACTGGAACTTCAGCCCCCACCACGACGGCTCCTACCTTGGCCCGGGCAAAGTAAACCAAGGACTTATACAGCACGTTGCCAGTTTCAATATTGGGGACAAGCAAAATGTCCGCTTTTCCGGCCACAGGAGACTTAATCCCTTTGTGCTGGGCAGCTTCTACGGATACCGCATTGTCCAATGCTAAAGGACCTTCTACCTCACAATCTGTGATTTGCCCCCTGCTCGCCATCACGGTTAAACTGGCGGCATCCAGGGTGCTCTGCATAGCCGGATTAACCACCTCCACCGGTGCCAAAACAGCCACTTTGGGACGTTCAACGCCGGCTGCACGAGCCACCTGCACGGCATTCTGAATAATCTCCCCTTTTTGTTTGAGATCAGGGGCAATGTTCATAGCCGGGTCGGTGACAAAGATCAGCCGCTCATAGCCCGGCACTTCAAAAGCAGCCACATGGCTTAATAAACGACTTCGTTTTAGCCCGCTTTCCTTATCCAGCACAGCTTTTAACAGATCGGCCGTAGGTACAAGCCCTTTCATGAGTGCGTTGGCCTTCCCCTCCTTAACCAGCTGCACGGCCCGGCGGGCGGCTTGCCCAGAGGAGGACTCATGCACCACCTGCAGATGGTCCACTTCCAATTCAACCCACTCGGCTTTTGCTTTGATCTCTTGCTCATCACCGATGAGATAAAAGTGGGCCAAATGCCGCCTAAGTCCCTCACGCACGGCTCTTAATACCTCTTCATCACCCGCCTGAGCTACAGCAATGGTTTGTTTCCCATACTGGGTTGCTTTGTCTACAAGATCTTCCAGTTTCATTTTGTCACTTCCATCCTGCCAAAGTTAGTAATGTGTTTTCTTAGTATGGCTTACTGCTGCAAAATTAGCAGCACATCCATCATATCACATGCAAATTTCATGCCATTTACTCAATAAAATCAGAAAGGACAATCAGCTGGAAATGTAAGCGTTTTATCCTTAACGATTTAAAAATTTTTTATCAGGGGAAAGCTAAGCAGTGAAGGAAAATGCTATCTGCAAAGACCTGCATTCAATTGCAGATCGTGCATAATTTTGCTTGATAAAACTTGCATATCTCTCTAAGGTGCCCTGGGCAGCCTGCCAGCCACATGAAGATTCATATTACACCTGAAAAATTAATGCAAGCCATATTTCTGTAATTTATAGTACAGGTTGCGCACGGAAATCTTTAATTTTTGGGCTGCTTTAGTTTTGTTACCATTACATTGTGACAACACCTGCTGTATATATGTTTTCTCCCATCTGCCCACGACCTCGTCCAGGGGCAGGATTTTTCCGTCAAAGATCGGATGGTGAGCCCTGGCCCACTCGCTCTGCTCCTGCTTTCCACTGTCATACCGCTTTAACTGCAAGGGAGGCAAATGATGAAGCTCCAGCCGCTCCTCATTAAAGCGCATATGGATGATAGCCCGGCTGATCACATTTTCCAGCTCCCGCACATTTCCCGGCCAATGGTAAGCTTTCAAGTACTCAATCACCTCATCGGCAACAGAAGCAATATGCCGCCCATATTCCATATTTAACTTAGCAATAAAATGCTCCGCTAACAGGCGGATATCGTCATCCCTGTAACGTAGCGGCGGAATAATGATAGGCAGTACATTGAGACGGTAATACAGGTCTTCACGGAACTTTCCTTGCCAAATGGCTTCCTCCAAATTGATATTGGTCGCGGCAATGACCCGCACATCGACAGGGATCGCTTTTGTTCCTCCGACACGGACAATTTCTTTCTCCTGCAATACACGGAGCAGCTTGGCCTGGGTACTCAGGGAAATTTCTCCGATTTCATCCAAAAAGATGGTTCCCCCATTGGCTTCCTCAAACAACCCTTTTTTGCCACCCTGTTTGGCACCAGTAAATGCCCCTTCTTCATAGCCAAATAATTCACTTTCCAATAATTGTTCAGACAAGGCGGCACAATTAACCCGCACAAACTGGTTAAATTTCCGTTCGCTCTCATTGTGAATGGCATGGGCAAACAGCTCTTTACCCGTGCCGGATTCACCCCTCAGCAAAACGGTCGCCGGCGTGTAAGCGGCTGTTTTGGCCTGTTCAATAGCCGTTTTGACCGGTTCACTCTCTCCGACAATATCTTCAAACGTATACTTTGCTTCCAGGGTGCGAATGATGCGTCTGGCCCGGTCCAATTCTCTTGTCAGTTTTTTTATTTCAGAGATATCATGAATGATACCCACACTGCCCTTCAGTTCACCATCCACGATTATCGGTGCCACGTTGACGACCACATCTTTGCGGTATTTGCCCACTTTCATGGGCACGCCCCGAACTGGTTTCTTGGTTTTTAGCACCTGCATGTGCATGCTTTCCCCCTCGGAAATATCCACATCCGCCGGCTTGCCGATCACATCCTCCACATTTAATCCTGTCAGGCGGGTATAGGCTGGATTGATCATTAAGCCAATACCGTTCTGGTCCACCACTGAAATAGCATCTTCCGAAGAATTGATAATCGCCTCCAGCAGGCTGCGTGTCTCTTTTAAATCAAGCACCTCTTCTGCCAGAGTGGTCACATCGGTGATATCCCGGAAAACGGCAACAGCACCAATCACTTCCCCTTCTTCCGAGATGACGGGCACGCGGTTGGTGATGATTCGTCTGTCATTATTCAGCCACTGTTCCTGATGCAATTCAGGCTGTCCTGTTTGCAGCACGATATTAAGCCGGCTGTTGGGAATCCACTTTGTCGCTGGCTCTCCCAGGACATCCTCCGCTCTTAAGCCGATGATTCTTTCAGCCGCACGGTTAAAGAGGGTAATAATTCCCTCTTTGTTGACGGCCAGCATGCCGTCATGGGTAGAGTTTAAAATGATGTCCAATTCATGCTGGTGATGGCGCAACCGCTGAATCAAGTTTTCTTTTTCCTCAATCAAACTCATTATGATTCGGGCAATACTGCCTGGAATAACGGTTGCATGTTGGGGTTTGATCTGGCGTAAATGGTGAAAAACACCCTCATCTCCAGTAGCCTCAATAATCACTTCTACATCATGGCTGATCATCCGGGTATAATCCGTTCCAGTTGGGATACCGTACTTGCGGGCCTCCTTCATGCCCGGCGCATTCACATTGCGGTCCGATACCCCAATGACTTTAAGGGATTCCATATTCTGAAAAGTTTTAAGCAGGGCTGTACCGCCACTGCCTGCACCAACCAGAAAAATTTTTCTCATTTCGGATCCCCCGCTATCCCTCTCTGAAAAATTTTGCAGATACTCCCATTGTATCGGTTTTCCAGACCGTTTGCAACGAAAGTGTTAGACAATCCCTGCGATTTTGGTTACAGTATTAAAGAAAAGAGAGCGGAAAGGAAGAAAAGCATGAAGATCCAACGCTTGATTTCTGTCCTGATTCTGGTGATTCCAGGGGCAATAGGGGTCTATGGCTGGACATTGATGCGGGAAGCGTTTTTCACGAACTTTACACCGGAAGGTTTCCACTGGGGGATGTTTATGATGGGGCTTGTCTTATTTATCTTCGGGGTAGCTTTTGTGGGGGGATTCATTTTTTACCGGGATAAAAAGAGACGCTATGGCCGGCGGTTCAAGGATGATCTGGACGAATAGCCTCTATGATTTGTCCACCAGACCCCAACGGTCCCATTTGGCCAGCCAGCCGTGTTGTTCAATCCAGGTAGTTAAACTGATGCGTTCTGCGGCAATGGTTAGCCCTAAGAAAAAGAAAACCAACACGGCCACCATAAACAAAGGGGCATGGGCAATCAGCTGAAAGCCAAAAGTTCCCCCCAAAGCCATGGACCCAGTATCACCCAGCATAGCCAATTGCCGACGGTCATAACGGAAAAGCATTAAAGTGGAAAAGAAAACAGGAATGACTAAAAATAAAGCTGTGCCAATTGACAGAAAAGGAACCACGGCTGCTGAGAAAACCCAGTAACTTTTCAGCGCCCGTCCTGGCCGCACATCAAGCAAATTGAAAATATGCATACTAAGCGCCATCGCCATGGAAAACAAGATAAATTCTGCCCAAGATGAACTGAGCTGCCAACTGACCATAAGGGCAACAACAAGCCCAAACACGGCCTTGGCCAGTCCAGTGGTCACATGCCTGTCCCTAATCAGCCGTCCAAAATGTCCTCTGAATCCTTTCACCTTCTGGTCTCCCCAGCGGTCATCAATCCAGCCCAGCAAGGTCAAACAGAACAACATCATACTGAACAAAACAAGGGTAGCTGGCAGGGTGATATTTACTGCTGCCGTAGGTGCTAAGCCAAGAGTGTAAACAGTGAACATCATACCAAGAAAGAGGAGATAATGAATAAAAAGATTGAGACCAAATCCTTGAACAATCACTTCCTGTTTGTAATTAATGGCTGTCCAGCCTTGCTTACGAAACAGCAGGTAAAAAGCGTCAGTGATGAACCAGATCAAAAACAGATAAATCATGAAGCTAATCAACCATCCGCTAATCGCTCCATTCCCCCTTTAAACAATCCCATCTTTTCTCAATTTCAAAGCCTGCTTGACAGCCAGGCCTTGTTTAAAACGGTGCCAGAAGCCGTCCACTGTTTTACCCCTTTCACGATGCGTAAAAGGAACCTCCACTTCCTGGATGACGTAACCAGCTTGTAAGTAGTCAATGGTTAGCCCCACTTCAAAGCCAAAGCCTTGGTCACCCCTATAACTGCTTAAAAAATGTTTTTTGCGGACAGCCCGCTGCCCTGATAAGGGAGCCTCCAACCACACTCCGGTTTGCCTGTAAATCCCCCAGCTGGCAAACCGTTTGACAAGACCAAGTCCCCCCTGTTTGGTTCGGGGTAAAACAGCAATGGTCATATCAGCAGCTTGATTTTGAACAGGCTGGAGCAACAATTTAGCAAGGTGGGCACTGTTACCCAAATCAGCATCAAGAAAAACTAAGATCGAGCCTCTAGATTGATACACACCAGTCATCATTGCCGCAGACTTTCCTTTATTACCCGACAGACGAATGACATGAGGGGTATAGACCCGTGCTTGATGAAAGGTATTGTCGTCACTTCCGTCATCAATAACAATAAGTTCTTTAAACCAGTCCCCGCTGCCCACCAGGGTTGAGAGGGTTTGCCCAATATACTGTTCTTCGTTATAGGCCGGAATAATGATACTGACTTGATCCACTTGTCAAACCCCCTTTAATGTGTATGGTGTTCGAGACAGGCATCCGAAACGGAAAGGGGTGAGGAGATCCTGGAATGAGGTTTTCGGAGACACAAATGATGAATACCCTTGGCATCAACCAGCTTACCCCCTAATTTCATACGCACTAGAAGGGTGGAGGCCATGCCCTGCCGCCCCTTTTCCAAAAAATCAAGCATATGGGTGTGGCTGCCCACAGATACAATTAGCCGCGCCCCTGCCTCATCGGCAAGCAGATGGGCGGCATCTTCACTTGTGCCAAAGCAGGGGAAAATATGAGCGGAGATCCCTAATCTGTGCACGACATTCAAGCCAGGTGCTTGCCCGGTTTTATAGGCGTGAACCACAATTTCAGCTCCTGAACAGAGGGCAGTGTGGGAAATACTGTCCATGTCTCCAAAGATGAGATGAGGTTTCAACCCGCATTCCAGAATGGCGTCTGCCCCTCCATCCACGCCAATTAAGACAGGCTGAACTTCGGCAATATAGTCCTTGATGGCCATTAAATCCTCCATATAACCACTCCCTCTGGTCACCACGACCACATGCCGGTCACGCATGTTCAATTTTAACTTGGGAATGGGAACCGGTTGCAAAATCTCAGGCAGTTCTTGTAGAGCATAGGTTAGCGTGTTCTCAACAAATTTTTGCAAACGGTCTTTCAAATTGGCTTGGGCCAGCTTCAACTTAAGCAAAATATCCCGGTCAGTATAGCGGGTTAATGAACTTAAAAAAGAGGGTCCTTGCGGTTCTTTCAGCCACAATTGCCGGCCGTCGATGTGGATGGTATGCCCCTGGCGCAGCACCTGCTTCACTCTTTGAGGATCATCAATATCATATACCGGCACCCCATGTTCAATCAGGCGGATCGTTCCCAGGCTAGGATAGTCCCCTGACATGGAAGGGGCATAGTTTAAAACACCTTTCACATTTTTATCAATCAGGGCCAGAGCGGCCATCTCATCAATATCTTTGTGTTCAATTAAGGCATAAGCTCCTTCAGGTATCCATCGCACAAGCTGTTTGGTTCGGTTGTGAAAGTAAACAGGTCCATAACCTTGACTTGCCACATTGTTATCCATGTTGGTCGCTCCTTGAGTTGTCTTTTCTTCTTTAGTATGGTCAAATCTTAAGCAGAACACACAAAAAAAAGAAGAGAGTTGTTACAACTCCCTCCTGTCTCTTTCTTCCTGTTCCTTTCAACCGGCTTTATATTCCAGGCGTAATTTATCAGCGACCATGGCAATAAATTCTGAATTGGTAGGTTTGGCTTTATTGCTGTTAACCGTATTGCTAAACATTTTATTGATCGAATCAATATTGCCCCGGTTCCAGGCCACCTCAATGGCATGGCGAATGGCTCGCTCCACGCGGCTTGGCGTTGTGTTGTATTTTTTGGCAATGTCCGGATACAAAATTTTGGTAATAGAACCCAACAACTCAAGATTGTGGTATACCATGGTGATCGCTTCACGCAGGTAAAGATAACCCTTAATATGGGCCGGGACGCCAATTTCGTGGATAATGCCTGTAATCCGTTCATCCAGACTTTTCTGGCCATAGGAAGGTCTGGTAGTTACAGTCTGGCTTTTATAGGAAGACGCAGAGGTCGTTCCCGGTGTCTTGCTCAACATCAGCTGCCGGATTCGCTGAGCCAGGATATCCATTTCAAACGGTTTTAAGATATAATAAGAAGCTCCCAATTCCACCGCCCTTTTAGTAATATCCTCCTGGCCAAAAGCCGTTAACATGATCACTTTTGCTTGTGGATGAAGATTTTCACTGCGCAATTTTTCCAATACAGCCAAACCATCCAAGTGAGGCATAATGATATCTAATATGATGACATCAGGTTCTTTCTTCTCCAGGATGTCTAAGATCTCAACACCGTTATACCCAAGTCCCACCACTTCCATATCATTTTGCTGGGAAAAATAATCATTCATTAGCTGAACAAATTCGTGATTGTCATCTGCCAGGACAATTTTAATACGCTCCACACATAACTCCTCCTCCAACGATGCAATAATTTAACCTTATTCCTGTTTCGACATGAAACGTTCACTTCCTGCCATCTCCTGCAGGTTTTCAAAAAAAAAATAATTTCCCTGTTATTTCGATTAGATTCCTTTCCATTCGACACCAAAAAAGAAACCAAGGCTTAGCTTGCCTTTGGTTTCTGTTCAGACTGGTCCACGATTCCTGCATCATTCAGCATCCATTCAATAAACAAACCATATCCACTGGTGGGATCATTAACAAACACATGGGTGACGGCGCCAACCAGTTTTCCATCTTGGATAATGGGACTACCGCTCATGCCTTGCACAATTCCCCCGGTTTTTTCCAATAAATCAGGATCCGTCACTTTGATAATCAATCCTTTGGTTGCTGGAAATTTCTGTTCCATGATTTCCACAATCTCAATATCGAACAGCTCCACTTTTTGGCCTTCGACCACTGTCAAAATTTGGGCCGGACCCTTTTTTACTTCTTCACTTAAGGCGACGGGAATAGGCTCATCAATCACACCATTTTTAATCGGTCCCTTCATATGGCCGAAAATGCCAAAGGGCGTATTCTTCTTGACATCACCAAGCACTTTGTTATTGTGTATCTGGCTCAGCTTTTCACCTGGACCTCCGCGAACACCTTTTTCAATGGCATTCACATTAGATTCCAAAATGGCCCCTTCTCCGACCACAATAGGTTTTTGGGTATCCACGTCGGTAATCACGTGACCCAATGCCCCGTAGGCACCACTTTCAGGGTGTATAAACGTTAATGTGCCCACACCAGCAGCCGAATTACGAATATAGGCACCTAAACGGTATGTTTTCTCTCTTTTATCAAATACAGGTTTAACATTCACATTCAGTGTTTCTTTTCCCCGTACCAGTTCAACCTCTAGCGCCTCACCATTTTCACCTGCTCTGTTTACAAATTTACCAATTTCATCCAGAGTTTTAATGGATTGGCCATTAATTTTGACAATCATATCCCCTATGCGCATATTGGCTTCCTCAGCCGGGGATACTTTCCCTTCATCTGTCTCGATAAAATGATGTCCGACAATAAGTGGTCCCACCGATTGTAATTGGACGCCGATGGATTGCCCGCCGGGATATACTTTCAAGTCAGGAAGAACATTTACTTTTACCTTTTTAATGGGGAAGTTTCCCACTTTCACTTGCAGCTCTGTCGTCCCAGATCCAATCGCCTGTATAACATTTTCTTCAATGTCAGCAACTTCCGGGTTACTACTTTCGACCTCTCCGCTGACAGGCAGGGCAGAGGGGAAGCTGAAATGTTTGCCTTCAAAAAGACGAATTTCATCGGGAATGGATGCAAAGTCTTGAAACGGTGTTGATGTGACGACGAAAAGCGTTAAGGCCACTAAACAAAGCCCAATTATTTTTATCTTTTTCTGGAACAACACTGATCACTCTCCTGCTTCCCTACCTACACCTCCACATGACTTATCTATAATGTTGCCTTTGGCCTTTTCAAATATAACTTGGCCGCCGTAAAAAAGCTATCCTCATTTGGATAATGCAGGGCACTTGAACAAATGTGATCAACCTTCAAAAACGAATAAATGTTCTTTATTCCCCAAGAAATTAATTCCATGGTCTAGAAATTTTCTTGCCCGATTTTTAGAAAAGCAAGACACGTATCCATGCGCTTCCAATTCTTAAAACATAATTTAAAGTGTAGGGCTAGGACTACAGAAATTTTCTAAAAGGAGGTACCCCAATGTTCGATAATTTTGCTTTGATTGTTGTGCTGTTCATTCTGTTGATCATTATTGGATGCTTCTGTTTCTTACCGACAAAGCATTGTTAAAGATGCTCCGCTGACTATAAGAAGCTATCCTCATTTGGATAGCTTCTCCTTCAGGTCAGCTTTAATGTTTTCGGCTTGTTGGACCAGTTCCTGAACATGTTCCTTAGTCGCCTCCGTTAAGTGATGGCCGCTGATCATGCGGGCTATTTCCATCTGGCGCTCCTCACGGTCCAAAGGAACCACTGTAGTCTCTGTGCCCCCCTCGTTTGTTTGTTTGTGGATATATAAATGATGATCGGCCATAGCTGCCATCTGAGGCTGGTGGGTAATACATATCACTTGGCGGTTCAGGGAGATGGTGTACAGCTTTTCAGCCATGGCCTGTACCACACGCCCGCTAACACCTGTATCAATTTCGTCAAAAATCAATGAGGTGACCGGCTCTAGTTTAGCAAAAACTGTTTTTAGAGCCAAAAGCAGGCGGGACAACTCCCCTCCGGAAGCAATTTTAGCCAGCGGCTTGGGCGGTTCGCCCGGATTGGGAGCGATCAGCCAGTCAATTTGATCCCATCCTTCCTGGCTGATCCAGCGCTTCCCTCCCCGGTGTTCCACTTGATCACTTCCCGCGCTCAATGGAGAAAAACGCATTTCTATTTCTGTCTGATCCATATACAGCCCGGCTAACTCTTGTTTAATGGCTTGGATTAAATCCTGGGCCACTTCTTTGCGAATCCGGGTTAAATGTTCCGCTTCAACGGCCAGATCAAGCAATATATTCTGTTTTTGCTCCATTAGCTCTCTCGTCCGCTCTTCCCTGTGTTCCAAAGTGTCAAGCTCTTCTTCAATTTTGGCCGCATACGCCAGGATCTCTTCCACCGTCTGGCCATATTTTCGTTTTAACTGTTCAATTTGCACCAGCCTGGACTCAATATGGTTCAGCCGTTCAGGGTCAAACTCAATGTTCTCGGCGTACTTGCGGCATTCGTGAAGGATATCTTCCACTTGATAATATAAGGACTCCAGTTTTTCACTGTAGGGCTCTAAACTCTCATCGATTGCCGCACATTCCTGCAGTTCGTTCATAGCCACAGCAAGGGAATCCAGGGCCCGTCCATCCCCATATAGGGCAGCGATGGTTTGTTCCATCCCCTGGTACAGCTTTTGGGCGTGTCCTTTAATTCGCTTTTCTTTTTCCAGCTCTTCATCTTCTCCCGGCTCCAGTTGGGCCGCGGCAATCTCCTGATATTGATAGCGAAACAAGTCAAGCCGCTGGGCCAATTGCTGTTCATTTTCATTCAGCTGTTTAATGGCGCGATTTAATTTCTTTAATTCATGAAACAAAGTCACATATTCCTGTTTATGGGGACTGATCTTTCCTTTGCCATATTCGTCTAGAAGAGGTAAATACCGGTCTTCAACCAGTAAATGCTGGTGTTCATGTTGACCTTGAATATCCACTAACAGCTGTCCCACTTCCCGGAGCACAGCCAGGGTAACCAGTTTGCCGTTGATGCGGCAGATGTTCTTTCCCTTGGTACTGATGTCGCGGCGTAAAATCAGCATGTCATCTTCAAGTTCAATGCCCAGCTCAGAGAGGAGTGAGCGGGCAGGATGGTTGTCGGGAATACTGAACAATCCTTCTATTTCAGCCTTTTGATGTCCATGGCGGACATAATCAACAGAGGCCCTGCCTCCCACCAACAAAGAAATGGCATCAACGATCATTGATTTTCCAGCACCTGTCTCCCCTGTAAGCACATTGAAACCTGGTTCAAGGGTGACGGTTAAGGAAGGAATCAGGGCAAAATTGCGCATCGACAACTCCACTAACATGTTTCTCCCCCATTTACGTTTTGGGTTTCTACAACATGTCTACTATTCGCTCGACCACTTGCGGTGCCTCTTCCTTCTGTCTGCAAATAATTAAGATCGTATCATCGCCGCTAATATTGCCCAGCACTTCCGGCCAATCGAGATGATCGATTAGTACACCGATTGTGTTGGCATTTCCAGGCAATGTTTTGAGGACAATCAGGTTTTCCGTATGATCAATGCTGACAAAACAATCCACCAAAACCCGCTTCAGTTTCTGCAAGGGATTGTAGCGCTGATCCGCTGGCAGGGAGTACTTGTAACGTCCATCAGCCATAGGCACTTTGATCAAGCTTAACTCCTTAATATCCCTGGAAACAGTGGCCTGTGTAACTTGAAAACCTTCTTCCCGCAGTCGCTCAACCAGCTCATCCTGTGTTTCAATATCATATTTGCCGATGATTTCACGAATGCGTAAGTGACGTTGTCGTTTGTTCACCTATTTTGGCCCTCCTTATATTAATCCATCCCCTGGTGAAATTTGGCACGGATTACATCAAAAAATGCCCGGTCTTTCCATTTGATCAAGGTGGTTGAGTAGGGGGAACGGCGGATCCTAATCTGGTCAAACACTTCCAACTGATAGCCGATTTGACCGTCCACAGACAACCCGATTTCCTGATGGGTGGCACTTACTTCGATCGTAATTTCTTCATCGGCAGACAAAATGATGGGCCTGGCGGTTAAGCTGTGCGGGCAAACAGGTGTAATCAATAGTGCTTTCATATTAGGCGCCAAGATCGGCCCTCCCGCCGACATGGAATAGGCCGTTGATCCAGTGGGGCTGGAGATGATCAATCCATCTCCAAACAACGTATTCATCACTTTATTTTGCATAAAAATTTTACAAGTGATCATGCGGCTGTACGATCCTTTGGCAATCCCTATATCGTTCAGGGCATGCCATGTTTCGATTTTTTCGCCATTTCGAATAAGATCTGCCTGCAGCATCATCCGGTCTTCAGTCTCATACCGGCCTTCCAACAGGGCATCAACCACTTCAGGTAAATCATCCGGTTCAGCTTCGGATAAAAAACCCAAGTTACCCAGATTAATGCCTAAAATAGGAAGATCATAAGGGGCAAAGTCCCTGGCGATGCCCAGAATGGTGCCATCTCCGCCAAAGACGAACAAAATGTCGGCATGCTTGTCAAAGTCATGGTACGGAACGGAAAGATCTTGACGATCCAAATAGGCAGCCACCCTCTGTTCCAGACAGACCCTGATTCCCCTCTTCTCCAAATGGGGTATCAGTTCTCTGGCGACAATCAGCGCTTTCGGTTTACCACGGTTAATGGCTAAACCAATGCTTATTGTTTCCATCATGTCCTCCACTTTCTCCTCTTTTTGTTCTCCGGTCTTCACTCTATAAGGCATGGTGGGCCTGCTTTACAACCTGGCTGATGACCGGCCGCCACACAGCCATCTCCTGATCTGTCTTTTCCACTTTTTCCCCCTCAGTTCTGATTAGAGCGGCCAAGAATTCGATATTGCCTTCCCCTCCCGTGATAGGTGAATAGTCAAGTCCCTTGATTAAAAACCCCAGGTCAAGGGCTTGGTGCAAAACCTTGTTCAGCACTTCCTCATGCACAAGGGGATCTTTGACCAGACCTTTTTTACCCACTTTTTCTTTTCCCGCTTCAAATTGGGGCTTGATTAGCACCACGGCCATACCATGTGGTTTAAGGATATCATACAACACAGGTAAAATTAATCCCAAAGAAATAAAGGAAACATCAATAGTAGCCAAGTCGGGCTGCCCATATGGAAAATCTTCCGGTTTCGAGTAGCGAAAGTTTGTTCGTTCCATGACGATGACCCGATCATTGTTACGTAAGGACCAATCTAACTGACCATAGCCCACATCCACAGCATAAACCAGTTTGGCCCCGTGTTTGAGGGCGCAATCTGTAAACCCCCCTGTGGAGGCACCAATATCCAGCACAATTTTATCCTGCAGGTTGAGCTGAAAGGACTGAATCGCTTTTTCCAGTTTAAGTCCGCCACGGCTCACATAAGGAACGGGAGAGCCTTTAACTGTGAGCAGCGTATCCACAGGAATTTTAATTCCTGGTTTGTCAATTTTTTCCGACTGAGAAAAAACCAAACCCGCCATAATGGCACGTTTGGCTTTTTCACGGCTGTCAAAATATCCTTTTTGGACAAGCAATGTATCGACACGTTCCTTTGGAGTGTTTTGTTTCGGTTCCATCTTATGCCCTTTGCACTTTCCTTTCTGTCACATGAAGTTGTTTCACATGGTGAACAATATTGTCAACCGTCAAACCCACCTCTTGCCGCTGATCAGCCACGCTGCCGTGCTCGACAAATACTTCTGGAACGCCCAGGCGTCTGACCGTGACATGATCATAGCCCTGTTCATTGAAAAATTCAAGTACAGCACTGCCAAATCCACTTGTCACGGCATGTTCTTCAACGGTGAGGAATTTTAAGCCTTGATCTGCCAACTCTTTCAACATCTTTTCATCCATGGGTTTTATGAAACGGGCATTGACCACATAAGGTTTAAGTCCTTCTTTAGCCAGTTGGTCCGCTGCTTTTAGAGCAAGCTGGACCATTGGGCCTACAGCTAAAATGGCTACATGATGACCGTTTTCTAAAATTTCCCATGTGCCCAGCTCAATCAGCTTAAACTCACCGATGGGAACACCAACGCCGTTTCCACGCGGGAAACGCACAGCAGTAGGACCTTTCAGATGTAAGGCGGTGTACAACAGATTGCGAAACTCATTTTCATCCTTACCCATCATAATCTTAATGTTGGGCAACAGGCGCAAATAACCGATATCATACACACCTTGATGGGTTTCACCGTCACCGCCCACAAATCCGGCCCGGTCAATAGCCAGACAGACATCAAGGTTCTGGCGGACAATATCATGCACCACCTGATCATAGCCCCGCTGCAGGAAGGTGGAGTAAATGGCACACACCGGTTTCATGCCTTCGACGGCCAGTCCACCACTCATGGTCACGGCATGCTGTTCAGCGATACCCACATCATAAAAACGATCAGGGAACCGTTCGGCAAATGAATTAAGCCCCGACCCGGACGACATGGCCGGGGTGATGGCCACAATGCGTTCGTCCCGCTCAGCCAGTTCAATCATGGCTTGTCCAAAGACATTTTTATAATTGGGTGGGCCTCCTACCGATTTGATTAACTCACCTGATTCAATTTTGTATGGGCCAGCACCATGCCAGGTATCTGAATCGGCTTCGGCCGGTGCAAAACCTTTCCCTTTTTTGGTGACCACATGCATGAGTACAGGCCCTTTGGTACGCTTCGCTTGCCGGAAACAGGTCTCTAACTCAGAAACGTTATGCCCGTCAATAGGACCCAAATAGGTGTAGCCCAGTTCCTCAAAAAAGATGCCAGAAACGAGCAAATACTTCAGGCTGTCTTTGACCCGTTCGGCTGTCCGGGCCAGGGTGCCACCAATAGCGGGGATTTTCTTGATCAAATATTCAATTTCCTCTTTGGCCCATTTGTAATGTTTGGCCGTGCGCAGTTTACCCAAATGATTGTGCAAAGCACCCACATTAGGTGAGATAGACATCTCGTTGTCATTCAAAACCACGATAATATCCTTTTGCTCATGACCAATATGGTTAAGTGCTTCCAGAGCCATACCCCCTGTTAAAGCACCGTCCCCAATAACCGCCACAATGTGGTGATCGAGCCCCCGTACATCGCGGGCGATGGCCATACCCATAGCTGCAGACAGGGATGTACTGCTGTGCCCCGTCTCCCAGATATCATGCTCGCTTTCACTCCGTTTTGGAAAACCGCACAAACCTTTGTACTGACGCAGAGTATCAAACTTGTCCATTCTGCCGGTTAATATTTTATGTATGTAGGCTTGATGCCCCACGTCCCAGATAATTTTGTCCTTGGGTGAATCAAACAATTTATGCAGCACCAAAGTCAGCTCCACGACACCCAAGTTAGGGGCCAAATGGCCACCTGTTTTGGACAATTTTTCAATCAGGAATTGCCGGATTTCGGCAGCCAGCTTGTTGAGCTGGTCCGGGGAACAACTTTTCAATTGCTGTGGACTGTGAATATCCTTGAGGTGCATCATAACGCCTCACTTTCATCGCGCATTTCCGTTTCCACCGCTTCCATTTAAGTAACCATTGCGGCGGCGCTTTTTCTTCTTAGTTTTTCCATTAAATAAGGAAATATGAAATTTTTTATTCATATAGTAAAACACTTTGCCTACAGCCAATAGAATTGGGGTAGAAAAATGGATGGCGAATGACTTTCCCAAAGCCTTTCCGCCAACGGTTAAAGCCGCAACCAAACTGGTAAAGACCACGCCGACCAGCATATGGAAGTAAGAATCTTCGGCATATCCCAGTTCATAGACCAGCTGTAAAATGACAATGGCACTGGCTGTTCCGCTGACAATACCACTGATATCACCGATGACATCGTTGCAAAAACTGGAAAAACGATCCGCATTGCGGCAAATATAGAGCGCTTCTTTAGCCCCTTTAACTTTATTGGAGGCCATGGACTGAAACGGCACTTCGCTGGCAGCGGTTGCAGCAATGCCAATGGCATCAAAAACAATCCCGATCAAAACGATGACGATGACCACCAGCATACCGATGGCCAAAGGAGCACCGCTTAGGATCAAAGAGGACACAATTGAGAAAATTGCCGCTAACACCAGGGTGATAACGGCAATGGCTGTACTCCAGTTCAGGGCATGCTTCCATGAAAATTTCATCGCTTCCCTCTTGTCTTAAAATATTAAGTCCGTCCTAATTATAGTAAATCATAATCTCTGTCAAACCAAAAAAAACAAAGTTATGTAAAAAACCGGAGGGTGGTCGCATGATAGGTAAACATTACGGCTTAGGTCCAGTAGGTTTTCCCAAGCAGACACCGCCCTGTCGCCAGTGCGGCGGTTTCCCTTTAAGTCCGCTTCAACGCTGTCACCAGACGTTGGACTGGATTACCACTTAGTCCGTACTCTAATCCCCATCATGCGTCGCCGGAGCGAACAGTCTAGGAGATTTCCTCAACAATCCTTAACTTTTTCCTAGCCTCTTTTGCAGTGCAAGTTTCAAATAGCTGGGGTTTTAACCTATTGGCCATATAGGTTAAAACCCTTTAAAGCTATTATCCCCTTACACCACTCAAGGCAGGCTACGCTGCCATCATAACCGTCCTCAACGGCCTGATAGGCAGGTTTTCCCTAAGCCATACTCGTTTGCGCAATAAAGCATGGACTTAGGTCTCCGCGGAGGCAGGGTCAACGCCCACATGCCTTTGTGGATCGCCCTACCACCTTAACTCCCAGCATCGACCCCCGACTGGGCGTCGAAAGCCGACACAAGGAACTTCATCGATGTGCCCTTTGACGGATTTTTAGGCCCGTCTTCAGAAAAAGAGGATTGACTAGAATACTGCACCACCCTCTTCTAGCGTATAGTGATTATAACACATTATGCTGCTGGGCTCAATGTGAATGTAAGGAAAGCTTAATATTCCCTGCTCACCATAAAATCTGCCAAAGCCAAGAGCAGATCTGGTTTCACTCCGGCTGCCTGCACCGCCTGTTTAGCAAGAGCCACGTGTTCACTGAGAGCTTGTTTAGCGCCTTCCAGCCCCAGCAAGGAAATATAGGTGCTTTTCTGATTGCCGCGGTCACTGCCCACCTGCTTTCCTAATTTTTGTTCATCCCCTATCTCATCCAATATGTCGTCCTGAATTTGAAAAGCAAGACCGACTTCCCGGGCATAACGTGTCAGATGAACCAGCTGATCCTCACTGGCTCCGGCCACATAACAGCCCAGACGGACGGCACAAACAAGCAAATCCCCTGTTTTGTGAGCGTGGATATAAGCCAGCTGATCAAAGGAGAGACGGGCGCCCTCCCCCAGCACATCGGCCGTTTGCCCCCCGACCATGCCTGCCGGACCTGCCCTTAGAGCCAGCTCTTTTATCATCATTAACTGTTGTTCGGGCTTAAAGCTTTGAGCGGCATCAGCCAGGACAAAAAAGGCATGGGTTAAAAGGGCATCACCAGCCAAAATGGCCAGTGCTTCACCGAATACCTTGTGATTCGTCAATTTGCCGCGGCGATAATCATCATCATCCATGGCCGGCAAATCATCATGAATAAGAGAATAAGTATGTATCATTTCCAGAGCGCAGGCTGCCGGCAGGCCCTGTTCAACTTTTCCGCCGAGGGCATCAATGGTGGCCAGCAAAAAGAGGGGGCGAATCCGTTTCCCCCCTGCCAGCAAAGAATAGGCCATTGCTTCTTTCAATTGGGCCGGTGCCTCCACCTGCTCAATATAGTGGCGCAAGGCGTCCTCTACCTGCTGTTTATGCGTATTTAGGAAGTGCTCTAAGTGTTGATTCACTCACTTTCCTCCTCAATTTGAAACGCTTTTTCCACCAGCTGTCCTTCTTCCTCCAGCAAGATGTTGACCTGCTGCTCCACTTTTTTCAATTTGTCATGACAGACGTTGGACAAGCGCATCCCTTTTTGAAACAGTTGGATGGCTTGCTCCAAAGGGACATCACCTGATTCCAGCTGCTCTACAATGGTCTCCAGCTGCCCGATTGCTTCCTCAAAAGATAAGGTTTCTTCTTCTGTTTTCTCTTGCAGTTTATCATGTTGCTGTGTATCACTCATGACGTTCTTCCTCCTTTATTCCCCACACATGACAGTCCAGCTGCCCATCCTGCATGCGGACACGAATCACTTCCCCAGGCTGAACATCTTTCACTGATTTATACAGTTTGGTCCCTTCATGTCCATAGACAAGGGAGTAGCCTTTGGTCATGATTTTGAGTGGACTTAAAGCATCTAATTTGGAGATGGAGAGATCCAACCGGGCCCTCCTGACTGACACATAATGCTTCATCACTTTGGTCAAAGCTTCGGTTAAGCGCCGGTTCTCTTTGGTGTATTGAAGGATGACCCCTTTGGGATGGGCCTGGCGCAGACGGTGGTGTAGAGCAGTCAGGTCTTGCCGCTTGTCCTCAATATAGCGGTGCATATATTTGTGTAAACGGTCAATGGTCTGGTCCAGTTCTTGCTCCTTTTGCCTGAGCAGAGTCTTGGGATATTTAAAGGCATAACTTTGGCGCAGCCTGCTAAGCCGCTTCTGTTCATCATTTAGCTGTCTGCCAATCTGATTGACCAACCGTCTTTTCAACTGCCGGATATTTTCTTCCAACTCCGCTAACTTAGGCGCTGCCAGTTCAGCCGCAGCAGTAGGTGTCGGGGCACGTAAATCGGCTACAAAATCAGCGATGGTAAAATCCGTTTCGTGACCCACAGCGGAAATAATGGGAATGGTCGCCTCATAGATCGCACGAGCGACCACCTCCTCGTTAAAGGCCCATAATTCCTCGATTGATCCCCCGCCCCTCCCCACAATGAGCACATCCAAAGGATAGCGGTGGGCCAGGCGGATGGCCCGGGCCACACTGGTTGCCGCTTGTTCTCCCTGTACCTGGACTGGAATCAGCAAGACATGGGCGATGGGAAAGCGGCGCCTGATGGTGGTTAGAATATCCCGGATGGCAGCGCCGGTCGGGGAGGTAATCACCCCAATTGTTTGGGGCACCTTGGGAATCGCTCTTTTCTTGTTCGGGTCAAACCAGCCTTTTAAGCGCAGACGCTCTTTTAGCTCTTCATAGGCCTGATAAAGGGCGCCAATACCATCCGGTTGCATCTCTTTGACATATAATTGATATTGTCCGTCCCGTTCATAGATATTGACTTCTCCCCGGACCAATACTTTTAGGCCATTCATCGGTTTAAACTTTAACCAGCGGTTATGGCTCTGAAACATTACTGCACGGATCTTAGCCGCTTCATCCTTCAGTGTAAAGTACATGTGGCCGCGGCTGTGGTGGGTAAAGTTAGAGATTTCTCCCCTGACCCAGATATTGCGCCATGATTCGTTCTGCTCAAAACAGCGCTTAATATCCCGTGTCAGTTCTTTGACTGTGATAATCGATTGTACAGCCAAAATGCCTTCCTCCAATAATTAATTCATTTTTTGATTCACTGTCACTGTCGGGGCAATGAAAGGCCGTATCAGTTCATTTGTAGCCGGGCTGCCAGCTTGGCCGCTTCAACGGTATTAAATAAAAGCATGGTAATGGTCATCGGACCTACACCTCCAGGAACGGGAGTGAGATAACGGGCTATATCCTTTACTTCCTCAAAACGGACATCACCGACCAATTTACCTGCTTCTGTCCGGTTGACCCCCACATCGATGACAATCGCCCCTTCAGCCACATGTTCCCGGCCAATTAATTGCGGAGAGCCGCAGGCCACCACCAAAATATCAGCCTGATTGGTAATGCGGGACAAGTCCCTGGTTCTAGAGTGACAGATCGTCACTGTGGCATGTTCCCTTAAGCATAACATCGCCATCGGTTTACCGACAATGTTGCTGCGCCCGATGACAACCACGTGTTTGCCTGCCAGCGTTTCACCGGTAGATTCAATCATCTTGATAATGCCATGCGGGGTACAAGGAATAAACCCCTTATCTCCAATCATCAAGTTGCCCACGTTAACCGGGTGAAAACCATCTACATCTTTTTCAGGAGCGATGGTATTAATCACCGCTTTTTCAGAGATATGAGGCGGCAAGGGAAGCTGAACTAAAATGCCGTGTATCTCCTCTTGTTGATTTAAATCTTCAATATGTCTAAGCAGCTCCTTTTCCGTCGTCTCTTCCGGAAGCCACAGGATATCGGAGTAAATGCCGATCTCCTGGCATGCTTTGGCTTTGGCTTTGACATAGGAAACCGAGGCGGGGTTTTGACCGACGATAATGACCGCCAGCCCCGGTGTCACTCCCTTCTCTTTCAGCCCGTTGATTTCCCTCTTTAATTCTTGGCGTAAGGTTTGGGCCAATGCCCTGCCATCGATAATGGTTGCAGTCATTACTGTTTCCCCCTCTGTGCGCTGTTAACAACAGTGTACCGTGAAAGGAGGGAGAAGTAAATACCGAACATTAAGTCTATATGTTTTCCAAATGTTCACTTTTTGCTATGTAAATTCTGCAGCGCCAAACATGCCACCCCAAAGGCATTATCGGTTGAATACTTAGGCGGGGCAAAATAGAGCTGGCCACCCACGGCCCGGTGCTCCAGTTTATCCTTCAGTCTCTTACGCAGATAACGATTGGCTGCCACACCACCCACAATCAGAATGTGTCTGCACTCAAACGTTTGCATCGCGTAGCGCAAGGCTTTTTCTAAGGTTTTGACCAGAGTGTGTTCCACAGCCCGGGCAATTTGGCCCGGCTGGTAACGGTTCTCTTCGATTAATCTCAGTGCTTTTGTGGCCGGTCCGGAAAAGCTGAACATCCCCTCTTTGACATATGAAGGGATCGTGGGAAAATCACGGTCATTCTCTCCTGACTGTTCCCACTCCTGGGCTAATTTTTCCAGATGGGGACCGCTGGGGAAAGGCAAGCCCAGTTTCACACCGACCCGGTCCACAAACTGACCGGCATGCAAGTCTAATGTTGCCCCGGCACGTTTAATATGGTAGCCGTTTGTTGTCCGTTCACAATACAAAATTTCGCTGGTGCCTCCTGAAAAATGTACAGCCAAAAAGGGGGACGGAATCCGCACTCCAAGGGAAAATTCCCCGGCGGCAATATGTCCTTCCTGGTGGGTGGTTTTAAACAGGGGGACAGACAGGAAGTAAGCGATTGTTTCGGCCAGCACTTCCCCCGGCTTGAAAACAGGCATATATGAGCCTTCCACCGGTCTTGGGGCTGTGCTGACCCCGACAGCTCTGATCTTCCTCTTCTCTTCCGGGCCGAGACCTAAATTTTTCAACAGAGAGGGCCATTGTTTAAGATGTTCGAAGACCGCCTGGGATTGCTTAAGTCCAAGCTCCCCTTTTTTTACCGGCAGTAATGGGTTTTGTTCAGCCACAATCCGGTAGCCGTCGTCAACCATACACACAGAGGTGCGGTAATTGCTTGTATCAATACCCAAAACTGCCACTTATTCTGCTCCTTGCTGGACGATTTTGGCCAGTACACCATTGATAAATTTACCGTTTTTTTCTGTTCCAAACGCTTTGCCCAATTCGACGGCTTCATTGATCACCACTGCCGGCGGGGTTTCTTGAAGATAATTCAGCTCATACACGGCCAGGCGCAAAATGGCATGATCAACGCGGGAAAGCCGCTCCAAGCTCCAGTGAGTTAAAGCCTGTTCGATCAAGCGGTCAATCTCGTTCACATGCTCCACAACGCCGGAGACCAGACGCTCCAGGAAGGGATCCGGTTCCCTGCTACCCACAACATTGCCTAAAGCTTGGCGCCAGTCATGTTTGGCTATATCCACTTGGTATAATGTTTGCACAGCCATTTTTCTTGTTTCTCTGCGTTTCATGGGTTTACTTTCTCCTTCTTCTCGGTTAATCAAAATGGAAAAAGAGCCACCAGAGAAAGGTGGTCTCTTAATACAGTCTGACCCTTTCAGTTTTCCCTATTTTTCTTCCCTGTTTAACTTCACTGGCTGGGAGACTTGGACACCGACAACATGTACGTTTACTTCTACAACCTCAAGCCCGGTCATATCCTCAATCCCGTTTTTTACACGGTGCTGTACCTGTCTGGCCACATCGGGAATATGCTCCCCATACTGGACAACAATGGAGACATCAACCACAGTGTGATGTTCTCCAAGGTGGACTTTAACGCCTTTGCTTAAATTTTTACGTCCCAGTTTTTCCACCAATTCACCCACAAAACCGCCGTTCATATAGGCCACACCATCCACTTCACTAGCCGCAATGCCGGCGATCACCTGAATCACTTCGGGCGCAATCTCCACCCGTCCCATATCATAAGACTGTTCAAGATGGGATAACGAAGTTTCCATCATCTAACACCTCCTTCTTTGGCCTTCCCGGCACAGCCTGATGTTGTTTAGTCTTTCTTCGTTAAATCGTACGTCTCGAGGAACTTGGTGTTAAAGTGGCCACTCATAAACGCCTCATGGCGGAGTACCCGTTGATGAAAGGGAATAGTGGTGTCAATGCCTTCGATCACAAATTCATCCAGGGCTCGTCTCATGCGGGCAATGGCTTCATCTCTCGTTTTTCCCCATACGATCAGCTTGGCAATCATGGAATCATAGTGGGGCGGGATAAAGTAGCCTGGATAAGCGGCACTGTCCACGCGCACGCCCAGCCCGCCCGGGGGCAGGTACATGTTAATTTGCCCGGGAGACGGCATAAAGTTGCGCTCCGGGTTTTCAGCGTTGATCCGGCACTCAATGGCCCAGCCGTTAAAAGTGACGTCTTCCTGTGTGAAAGACAATGGCTCACCTGCAGCCACCATGATTTGCTCTTTGATCAGATCAACCCCGGTAATTAATTCAGTAACAGGATGTTCGACCTGAATGCGGGTATTCATTTCCATAAAATAATAATTTCCGTCTTTATCATAAATAAATTCAATGGTTCCTGCGCCGGTGTAATTGACCGCTTTGGCTGCCTTGACGGCCGCTTCTCCCATCTCTTGGCGTTTTTCTGGTGTCAATGCCGGGGATGGCGCTTCTTCTATCAGCTTTTGCAAGCGGCGCTGGATGGTGCAGTCACGCTCTCCCAGATGAACGACATGGCCATATTTATCTGCCATGACCTGAATTTCAACATGGCGAAAGTCATCAATATATTTTTCAATATACAATCCGGGATTGCCAAAAGCGGTGGCCGCTTCCTGCTGGGTAATGCGGATGCCTTTCAAGAGTTCTTCCCGGTTACGGGCAACTCTGATGCCTTTGCCCCCGCCTCCCGCCGTCGCTTTGATAATAACAGGATAACCAATTTCTTCGGCAATGTGTACAGCTTCCTCCGCATCTTCAATCAACCCTTCAGATCCCGGCACAATGGGAACCCCTGCAGCGGCCATGGTCCGCCGGGCCACATCCTTTGCTCCCATCTTCTGTATGGCGTCCGGGCGGGGACCAATAAAGGTGATGTTACATTCAGCACATAATTCGGCAAAATCGGCGTTTTCAGCCAAAAAGCCGTATCCTGGATGTATCGCATCTACTTCTGTCAGTGTGGCCACACTCATCAAATTGGTCAAGTTGAGATAGCTGTCTTTGGAAGGGGTGGGCCCGATACAATAGGCTTCGTCCGCTAACTTAACATGCAAGCTGTCCCGGTCTGCTTCGGAATAAACAGCAACGGTATGAATGCCTAGCTCCCGACAGGCTCGGATAACCCGTACAGCGATTTCACCGCGGTTGGCAATCAGCACTTTCTGAAACATAACCACTTCTCCTTTGATCTGGTTACTCAGGCTTAACCAGGAATAAGGGCTGTCCGTATTCAACCAGTTGGCCGTTTTCTACAAGAACTTCAACAATTTCTCCTCTGACTTCAGCTTCAATTTCATTCATTAATTTCATCGCTTCCACGATACAAACTACGGTTGTTTCCGTGACCTTGTCCCCTTCTTTGACATAGGGATCGGCATCAGGTGCCGGGGCGCGATAGAAGGTCCCCACCATGGGTGAGACAATCTTATGTAAACCAGTCGTATCCTTTTCCTCCTTCTCTGCTGTTGCCGGCGGGGCTGGCTCGGTCTGAGCAGGGGCAGCACTGACAGTTTCCTCCTTCACCTGCACAGGCTCAGCTGGCTTATGTTGCTCCTCTGGCGGTGTGACACTGACAACTTGCCCACCCCGTTGTTGCTCATCTTTTATAATGGAAACTTTCAAACCTTCAAATTCATACTCAAACTTCGTAATTTTAGATTGATCAACCAGCTTGATCAGCTCACGGATCTCATGCATTTTTAGCATCATATTCACTCCCTCATCATCTGAACGGATATAGCTCATCTCATTATACCATATCTGTATTAAAAATAAATGACCTTGCCTTAAGATCAGGTCTTAGGCGCAAGGTCATAAAACGGAAGAATTGTAATGATATAAAAGGTTGATTTACCTGAAATCCACCGTCACCATGTTTCCAGGGATATCCAGATGTTTGCGCACCAGATGGATAATGTTTAGTACTTCTTTTTTGTCTAGTTCTTCATCACTGCGTACCACCACATTGATTCCGCCGTTTTTGGTATGAATCACCAGTGCATCTTCATAACCTTCTTGTTTAATTAAATTTTCCAAAGTGTATTCTGCTTCTTCCTGGTCCCACATGGCCTCAATTTTGGTTTGAACTTCGGCTGCCGTCTGGGCGGTGGCCTCGGGGGCGCTGATCATGTTTTGATACTCCTCAAACTTGTCGGCCCGCTGCCGCTCACGGTCGATGCGGTAAGCGATGAAGAAGTCCAGTGAATCTCCCGCCTCCTCAAAGGTGAAATCACTCTCCATGTCAGTGATGGTATCGACCCAGTCACTGTCACTTAAATCCACTTCTTCTCCGACCGTTTCTTTGTCCAGGTCATCCAGTGTCATGTACTCGTATTCCGGTGAGCCGCCCATCAAGTAATAAGCAGACAAAACAACCATTAAAGTCAACATGGTTAACAGCCAAATCGTTTGTTTTTTGAGAACCATGCCATTCCCTCCTTAATCATTTTTGGGTAATACGGAGACTTTATTGGCAGGAACATCCAACACACGCTGAACCGCCTCTGTAATCCAGGCTTTGACCTGCATGTTTTCTGCTCCTGAAGCAACCACCAGAACACCGCGAACCCGGGGTTTCTTGGTTTTGACCACAATGGGTTCTTCATTGTTTCCCTGGCGGATGATGACGATTTGCTCTTCTTTCAGCGCATCTTCAATTTGCCGATTCCCCCCTTCCCTGTCTTGCTCTGTGGTGCGTGACTCCTGGGTTTTTATATTTTTCTCAACGACCTGCTCTAGAGTGGAGTCGAGATTGACCATCACGCTCACCTCACGAACACCTTGGATTTTACTCAGAATGTCTTTCAACTGGTTTTCCAACGCTTGTTCATAATCGGTGATGGTCACGGGATCTGCCCGTGATGAACCCAGTGTTTCTTTAACTTCACCGGAGTCGACTGACACAGTATGAACTGGGACCCTTTCTTGATCTTGAAAAGAGAAGTAATCAGGCAAAATCATCGCCGCCAAACCCAAGGCCGCCAAGATTAAAATCCAATGGGTTAGTCTCCATTCTCCTTTTTTCTGTCCCACTTCCCCCAGCTGACTTGTTTGGCCTGTCACGCTTGTATCTTCCTGTTGTTTTTTCCTTAACAGGGGCCTCAAGAGCTTACGCCACCACTCTTCCAATAGGGATCACCTCCCAAACCATGAAAAGTCAATCTTGTCTTCAGATATATTCCACTTCCAATCAAAATATGTTAAAACCTTTTCTTCTATTGCACCTTCTACTGCTGACCGCTCGCCTGGCCCAGAGGGGGCTGCTTCACCGCCCACTTCAACTACCACCGGCTCCACGGGCTGAACAGTTGTCTTGTCAGGGCTGTCTGTCATGTCTCCCCTCTCTCCTTCCGCTGTCTCTCCCTCTGACGTGGTAACTGCCACAACGAGTTGGGACACATTTACCTCACCGTCTTCCATGCCGAGCGCTAGATCAAGGTGATGCACGGACAAAGAGAACTGGTCCTCCAGATCCCTGATGATCTCTTTCGCCCACAACCGTTCCACCTCTTGCAAAACAGCCTCTTGCTGCACTTGTTCAATCTTTTCCCGTTCACGTTCAATATCCAATTCATATCCTGGCTGCTGTTCAAACATCTGCTCCACTTCCCGCAGCATGTGCTCAGGGTCATAGGTTAATAGTTCCAAAACCGGAGATAAAATGGTCATAATGATCAACAGGCCCACCACAAGTTTGATATAGCGGCGCATCTGGCTGTTGGGCAACAGTAAATCCAGAAAAGTGGCGATCAAAATAATCAGCACAATATGTTTAATCCATTCTCCCAAATAGGCAATCACGTCACTCACCTGACCATAACCGACAGATTGCCGGCCGCAATAATAATGGTGATGCCCAAAAAGAACATGAGACAGACCGTCGCCAAAGCGGCAAAAACAAAGATTAAGTTTTTGCCAATGACGTTAAGACAGGCGATGACACTGGCATTGCCCAAAGGTTGCAAAACTGCGGCAGAAATATTGAAAATCAGGGCGATGCTCAGAATCTTCAACGCTGGAAAGGCGGTCAAAATGATCAAAATGATCACACCCGCTAAACCAATCGTGTTCTTGATTAACAGTGAAGCCCCGATCACCGTATCCGTCGCATCTGTAAACATCCGCCCTACAATAGGCACGAAATTGCTGGTGACAAACTTGGCTGCTTTAATGGTCACCCCATCCACCACGGCTGAGGTGGCACCCTGTACCGAAACGACGCCCAAAAATACAGTGAGAAACACCCCGAGCAATCCAATACTAATGTTACGCAACAAATTAGCCAGCTGACTCACTTTGTACTGCTCCGAAAAGGCACTGACGATACCCAGAATGGATGAAAACAAAAGAAGCGGAAAGACAAGGTTATGAATCAAGATGCCGCTGGTATTAATCAGAAATATAATTAAGGGATGAAACAGGGAGACGGTGGTGATATTGCCCATGGAGGCGATCAGGGCCAAAAGCAGCGGAATCAGGGCCATCATAAAGTGAACCATATTGGCAATCGCTTCTTGGGCATACGTCATAGCCACATGAAAGCTGTTGATGGCCAGTATAAAAATGACAAGATATGTGATGGCATAGGCCACTTTACTCACTTGATTACTTTCAAAAGCAGTCTGGATGTTTTCCAGGATCATGCTGAACACGGTAAGCAAAATAATCACAACCAGTAGTTTTCCGTTTAGCAACAGCTCATGGAACACATATTGAATAAAGCCTTTTAACAGGCTCATGGAAAAGATAGAGCCTTCAAACTGAAAAAAATCACGCAAGTCATGGGGCTGATTTTCCGGTAAAAATCCATCATATTCCTCTCTGACTTTCTTCCAAAACACCTCTACTTCGCTTGTGCCCAGCCGCTCCAGCTGATACTCAATTAACCGTTCCTGTTCATTGGGTTCTACTGGTTCAACCAAACTTTGGGCATTAATCTCCTGTGGATAGAAAATGGTAGAGATCACGATGACGAACAACAGATAGTATCCGTGTCTCATAAGAGTTCTCCTTTTCTGGCAAAATCCGGAACATGCCTGTGGTTAAGAGGGAATCAGGTTAATCACCGTCTCAATGATCACCGTGATAATGGGAATGGCCATGAACATGATCAGCACTTTCCCGGCCAGTTCAATCTTTGAGGCAATGGCACCTTGTCCTGCATCACGGGTGATTTGGGCGGCAAATTCGGCAATATAAGCAATGCCAATAATCTGCAAAATGGTTTTGAGATAAATTAAATTGAGGCCGCCTTCAACGGCCAGGCGCTCTAAAACCCGAATCACATCATAAATTTTGCCGATCAGAAAGAAAAAGATCAGCACCCCGGTAAACGTGGCCAGCAAAAAAGCAAATACGGGCTTTTGCTCCTTTAAAACGAGAGCCAAAACACAAGCCACCAGCCCGACACCAACAATCTGAATAATCTCCATTGGTGATCCCTCCGTCATTGAAAGAGGAAGACCGATTTAATCGTTTGAAACAAGTCATGAATCCAGCTGGCCACCATGTACAACACCACGATGAAGCCGATCACACTCACCCATTGGGCAATGTCCTTCTTTCCTGCCGATTCCAACACCGTTGAAACCATAGCCACAATAATGCCAATGCCTGCGATTTGAAATAATGTGTTAATGTCTGCTTCCATTTGCCCCACCTCTTTACCTACAGCATTAAAATGACAATCATTAAGCCAGATAACACACCCAGTGTTTTGTACATTTTTTCATGTTTTGCCTGTTCAGCCTCGGCTTCCTTCTCCGCTTTGCCAAATTGGGCCAACATTAACCGTAAATGCTTATGCTGATCTTCACGGTCAGATCCTCCCACCACTTTTCCAAAATGCTCTAGCCACTCCTTTTCCACGCTTCTTAAGGCCAGCTCGCCTTCTGCTTCAGTCAGCGCACGCTGCCAGCATGTCCATGTGGTCTGCCCATCCAAGTGCTCCAAATAATAGGCACAGCGGGCAAATAAAGCCGGAACCACTCCTCGATCCTGCTGTCCTAAGCGCCTAAAAGCAACGGCCAGCGGGGTAGAACCATAGTAAATTTCTGTCTCCAACATTTGCAGACACATCTGCAGTTGCCGCAGTTGCTTCGTCCTTTCTCCAAGCCGCCAGGCCATGTAAAAACCGGTTAGCGTAGTGGCAGAGATAATGAGGATTGAGCCCAGCAGTTTAAGCATAGTGCATCCCTCTTAAAGAGGGCGGGTAGAATCTCCGTCCCTCAGCATCGGTGATGGCTTCAATGGTACCTGCACCCTTGCGGTGACTTAACACCACAAACCGCTCAAAAACGGAAGTGTGGAATAAGGGGGCAAGCCCGGGGCGCTGTTTGACGTCTTCAATTCGTGACCCATGTGCCGTTGCCACGATCGCCACGCCTGCATGGAGCGCCTCCAAGACCGCCCGGGTATCCTGCTCACTGCCAATCTCATCACAGGCAATCACTTGGGGACTCATGGACCGAATGAGCATCATCATCCCTTCTGCCTTGGGACAAGCATCCAACACATCCACCCTTGGCCCCAAATCATGCTGGGGCATGCCATCAAGGCAACTGGCAATCTCAGAACGCTCATCCACGACGCCCACCTTAAACCCGTCAAAATTATGCACGTCATGCCCGTAACTGAATACCCGGATAATATCCCTTAAAAGGGTTGTTTTACCGCACTGGGGTGGAGAAACAATCAGCGTGTTGAGCGGCTGCTGCTTGTCAATCAAGTAAGGCAGGATCTCTTCGGCAATCCCTTTCACTTCCCGTGCCACCCTAAAATTAAAGAAACGGATGTGCTTCATATGTTGAATACGTCCCCTATCGACCACAGCGCGTCCGGCGATACCCACTCTATGTCCTCCCAAAATGGTGATGTATCCTCTCTTCAGTTCTTCTTCAATGGCATAAATGGAATGCCGGCTGACTAAATTAAGGATCTTCTGACCATCCTCGGGTGTAGCCAGCAAGCCCTGGGACGCTGAGCGACTCAGCCTCCCTGCTTCCGTTAAGAAGTAAGATTGGTTTTGAACCCATATTTCAACAGGCTGGTTGATACGAATGCGAATTTCTTCTATTTTGGCTTGTACATCGCTGGGAATGCGTACCACAGCATGCTTGATTCGTTGGGAAAAACAGGCTAACAAGCGGCTGTCCATGGACACTCCCCCGTCTTTGTCCACTTTCTTATCTCATCTTATGCAGGCTTGGACTAGGAATATGCCCCCTTAATTTGGCTATGCTATAGAAAAATCCACTGAAAGGAGAAGAAGGATGGGATATTTGCCCACAGACAGCGGACACATGTATTATGAAGTGGAAGGCAACGGTTTCCCCCTGGTTTTCATTCACGGGATGGGACTTTCCCATGTGAACTGGCGTGCTCAGGTTGATTTCTTTAAACACAGAGGATTTAAGACAGTCACCATTGACACCCGTGGCCATGGCAAAAGCAGCCCCACCCATTCCTCTGAAGGGAAGAGGACACCTGTCAACCATTTACAAGCGAATACCCGTGATCTGTATCAATTATTAAACAAGCTGGAAATCGAAGAATGTTTCCTGGTCGGCTATTCAACCGGGACCCTGATCGCCCAGCAATTTGTTACTCACTATCCCGAAAGAGTAAAGGGAACGGTGATCAGCGGAGCATTTCCCAAAATCAGCAATCTGTATTTGTGGGGCAAGTTTACAGCCGGGTTAGGCTTGACCTCTCTTAATGCCACACATCTATTGTCCAGACTTGTGGCCCGGTCCAACGGTAAAGACGAGGCGCAAATCACAGCCTTCAGAATAGAGGCCAGCAAGGTGGACAGGGACGAGGCTATCGGCTTGCTCAAAGATGCTCTGGCTTTCGATTGCCGGGATGCCTTGCCAAAAATAAAAACCCCCATACTCGTCACGTATGGAGGAAACGAACGGCATATGATGAAGTATCGCCATGATTACCTCACCCTCTGCCCTGCTGCCGAGGTAGTCCTTTTTCCTGAAGTGAATCATGCTACAATGACGAAAAAGACAGAGAGCTACAACAAGGTTTTGCTGGACTTTTTCCAGACTATTTTAGAACACCGCGACAACTACTTCCTTAAGCCCAAGATAATCAACCCCACTCCCGTTCCGATCAACACCAATTTGGAGTAAGGCATTTTACCGGCCAAATGGACCAGCCCCAAGGTCATGCTGGTGATAAAAAACAATGGGCCGATCATGGCCAAAAAGGCATTGACCATCATTGCTTTTTCCACAGAGTTAAGTTTTAGAATCAGAAATCCGGCTATCATTTCGATCAGGCCTGAAACCAAACGCAAACTGGCCATGACCACGATCACTTTATCAATAATAAAGATCATAAAACCCCTCCTCCTTCTCATATGTATAGAAGGGGTGTCCATTTTATGCCGATCAAAAAAAGGAGCATGACGCTCCTTGACTTTCAGTGATAAACCTATGTTAGGCGCGAGAGACATATTCCCCTTTCCTTGTGTCAATAACCAGGGTGTCCCCTTCATTAACAAAGAAAGGCACTTGCACAACCAGTCCGGTTTCCAGTTTGGCCGGCTTGGTGCCGCCCGAAGCCGTATCCCCTTTGATTCCCGGCTCCGTTTCAACCACTTTTAACTCAACGGTGTTGGGCAGCTCCACGCTCAAGCTCTCCCCTTTGTACAAGATGACGTTGACAATCATGTTTTCCAACAGGAACTTTAGTTCATGCTCCAGTTGTTTGCGGCTGAGTGTGATTTGTTCGTAAGTCTCCGTATCCATAAACGTAAATTCATCCCCGGAGTTGTACAGGTACTGCATTTTACGTGTTTCCACATGGGCTCTGGCAATTTTTTCAGTTGTGCGGAAGGTGTGCTCCTGAATCACGCCGCTTCTCAGATTTTTTAATTTGGAACGGACGAAGGCAGCTCCTTTCCCTGGCTTAACATGCTGGAATTCAATAATTTGCCATACCTCACCATCCAGTTCAATGGTTAACCCGTTGCGAAAATCTGAAGTTGAAATCATGCTGTTTTCCTCCCATCTACTCGATAATGATTAATTCCTTTGGCGACTGCGTTAAAATCTCATTCCCCTGCTCCGTAATCAGAACATCATCTTCAATCCGCACCCCGCCAACACCAGACAGATAAATACCCGGTTCAACGGTGACCACCATACCCGGTTTCAAGGGAAGGTCACCGTGCACAGAAAGAGTGGGACCTTCATGAACTTCCAAGCCAATGCCATGTCCGGTGGAATGACCAAAATGGTCACCATAACCTCTGGCGGAAATATAGTCCCGGCAAACAGCATCTGCTTCTTTACCGGTCATGCCCGCCTTAATCGACTCAACCCCTTTGAGTTGTGCTTCTAAACAGATCGCGTAAATCTCTTTCAGCTTGGGATCCGGTTCGCCAACGGCGAAAGTGCGGGTCATGTCGGATACATATCCCTGGTAATAAGCCCCGAAATCAAGGGTGACAAAATCTCCCTTTTCAATTATTTTCCCGCTGGCTACGCCATGAGGCAGGGCTGAACGCACACCAGAGGCCACAATGATGTCAAAGGCAGAAGAGGTGGCCCCTTGTTTACGCATAAAAAATTCAATCTCATGGGCCACTTCAATTTCCGTCATGCCCGGTTGGACCACATTCAATATATGGGCATAGGTGCGGTCAACAATAGCCACTGCCTGCCTGATGTGTTCAATTTCCTGTTCATCCTTAACCCTGCGCAACTCTTCGACTAATCCGGAGACAGGAATAAATTGGAAGCCAACATCTTTTAGAACCTTGTTGAAGGTCGTGTACTGTCTGTAGCTCAAGTGATCTTGTTCAAACCCCAGGCGTTTGATCTTCCGTTTTTTTACTTCGGCAGCAATGGTGTCTTCCAGTTGTCCATTGTGCTTAACAATAGTATAGCCTTGGGCTTGGTCCCGGGCTTGGTCAACATAGCGGAAGTCGGTGATAAATACCGCATCAGATCCGGTAATGAGGGCCACTCCGGCCGTTCCTGTAAAACCGGTGATATACCGTCTGTTGAAGGAGTTTGTAACCAGCAAGCCGTCCAGCCCTTCTCTAGCCAACAATGCTCTTAATTTTTGAACTCTTTCCTGCACCCAATCACCCCTGCTTTTTCACATACTCTAGGAGAGCCTCCAGTGCCAAACGATAACCAGCCAGACCCAATCCGCTGATTTGTCCCAAGCAAACAGGGACCAGTACGGACTGATGCCTAAAAGGCTCCCGCTTATGTATGTTAGAAATATGTACCTCAACTACAGGACAATCAATGCTGGCAATGGCATCCCGTAAAGCATAACTGTAATGGGTAAAAGCCCCTGGATTAAAAACAATACCTAGGTAAGTTTGATCTGCTTGCTGAATGCGGTCAATCAGCTCCCCTTCATGATTAGACTGGAAGCAATCAATCTGTACACCGTTGGCTGTCCCCCAGGCTCTCAATTCCTGTTCCAGATCATCAAGTGTTTTGCGCCCGTAAATGGTTGGTTCTCTCTTTCCCAGGCGGTTTAAATTAGGGCCATTTAAAACCAAAAATGCACTCATCTCTGCTCCCCTTTGCATCACAAGCTTCTCTCCTTCATTGTCCTCGGTCCCTTCAGCAACCAGTGGCTGGTGTGTCCCCCAGTATTTTATCACAATCGTCTTCGTTTGGATAGTTGGCTGGGGCGTGACGATTTAAAGTCGGAGTGACTTACCCCGATTGATCATCCATGTCGTGCTGCCCTGCTTCGTAGGAAATGGAGTAGCCCACAAACAGCCCATACAAAATAAAAATACATAACAAGACGATATTGGTTTGCCAGCCCAGTTGCTGAACAGATTTCAATCCTGGAATTAAAGGATGCAAGCCTAAAAAAATGATCATCCATAACGCCACCCCGAACCAGATACCTGCCCATGGTGTCTCCATGTTGCTAAACAAGAGATAATACAGCCAAGCGGGCAGGATAGATAACAGACCGATGAGGACGATTGCAGTCATATGCCCCCAAGGTCCTCTTAGCCACGGGATAGTGTAGTACCAGGGCCAAAACTGCCAGATGACAGCTGGACCAAATGGGATAAAGTTAAAAAAGTGACTGACATATGCTGTAAAAGCCCCCAACACGCCTCCAGCAAAACCGATGGTATAAATAAATCCTTGCGACTTTTGACGGCCTTCTTTCTCCATTTCAATCACCTCTGTACTTAGTATGGACTAAGCAGGAGGTAACATGCGGCTGTCCCCTGCCTTACAAAACAAAAAGGGATGAACCCTGCCTATGTCCTGCTCATACACTAGGATGACAGAAACTGATGAATGAGTAGGAAAGGAGTTTACCCATGCCCCGCTATATCGTCAAACTGAGAAAGGGCAGCTTAGGGCACTGCTGCTCTGTTCTGAATAATAAGGGAAAAGATTACCTTCTTTTAAAGCACATCAATGCCCTCTGTCTCTCCGCTTCCGGACAAGGGGATCTATTCGAGTTATTGGGAGCAGAACATATTGTACGAATCGATGAGGATGCCACTGTATCACTGATTAACACCACCGAAACAAAGGTAAACCAAGAAACTCCGGACCGTCTGTGGGGTTTACTGCGTATCGGCGCCACCTTCAGCGGTATTCCCAGACGGTATCCTCACCCCAAAGTGGCAGTGATTGATACAGGCATCGATGCTCATCCTTATTTGCGGCTTTCCAAGAAAGTCGTAAACTTTTCCGATGAAAAAAGGGCAAAAGACAGGCACGGTCACGGCACTCATCTGGCAGGTATCATCGCCGGCTTCTCTCCGGTGCGCAACAAAAAGAATGCCAAACGATTTCATGGTGTTTTTCCCCGTTTGCCCCTGGTTAACGTGAAGGCGTTCAACAAAGGAGGTACGTCCACAATATCGCGAATCATTCTTGCCTTGGAGTGGTGTATCGCTGAAAATATACGCCTGGTCAATATGAGCTTCGGCTTGGACCAGAACCATCCCGCTCTATATGAGGCGATCCAAGCTTGTGCTGACAAGGGGATGTTAATGACAGCAGCCAGCGGCAATGGCGGGCGCCCCGGTCTTAAATATCCGGCCCGCTACCGGGAAGTGATTGCCGTCGGTTCCATCAACCACGATGATCAAGTATCTCATTTCAGTCAATTCGGAACAGATCTGGATGTGGTTGCCCCCGGGGAAGAGATCTGCTCCACCTGGCGTAATGGCCGCTTTAACATCCTCTCAGGCACATCAATGGCCTGTGCCCATGTCACCGGCACCATTGCCCTGATGCTGGCTTTAAAGCCGGACCTGACAACAGCAGAGATTCGCCACATCCTTTCTGCAACATGCGAACGCCTGCCCACGTCCTTTCTGCTGCAAGGGAATGGTCTGATTAACATCAAACGGATGGTCCAGCATGTCAAGGAGTAGCCAGCACCCTTCCTTTCATGTAAAATGGTATTAAACAGTGATTTTAAAGGTGGCATGGACACAGTGAACACAAAAAACAAACCGCAATACGGAGGACAAGCGATTGTAGAAGGCGTCATGTTTGCTGGAAGGAAAGTATATGTCAGCGCCATTCGCCGTAAAGATGGCCGTATAGATTTCTTGGAAGTGGAAAGAACTGAAAGAGAATGGATCAAACCCTTAAAAAAAATTCCCTTTATCCGAGGAAATGTAGCCTTGATTGAAGCAGCAGCCAATGGGAGCAAACACTTAAACTTTTCCAGCGAGCGTTACGATGTTGATCCCCAAGATGATGACAAACTTGTTGGGGCACAGGACTCCAAACTGACCATGATTCTGGGTGTCGCTCTCATTGGCGTGCTTTCCTTTGCTTTGAGCAAAATCATTTTCACTGCTATACCAGCTATTATGGCCCACTCCCTGTTCAGAACCTGGTTTCCGGGACATATTGAGCAAAACCTGATCGAGGGCTTCATTAAAACCTTACTGCTCTTGGGCTATATTTATATCATCTCCCTGACACCTCTGGTAAAGCGTCTGTTTCAATACCATGGGGCGGAACATAAGGTCATCAACTGTTTCGAACAAAACAAACCTCTGACAGTTGATAACGTACAGGCTTGTTCACGGCTTCATTACCGTTGTGGAAGCAGCTTTATCCTGTTTACCGTTATCATCGGTGTCTTTATTTATTTGTTTGTCCCCTCAGAACCACTGTGGGAGCGGATTGTGTATCGTTTGGCGCTTATCCCTGTTGTCATTGGTGTTGCTTATGAAGTGTTGCAACTAACCAACAAATGCCGGTCCATTCCGTTTCTGAAATATTTGGGTTATCCGGGGTTAGCCGTTCAGTTGCTCACAACGAAAAATCCAACCAATGATCAAGTGGAAGTGGCCATCGCCTCTTTTAAGCGGATGCTGGACAGGGAGCAGGCCCTGAACCCTAAGTCCCCTGAACAAGTTAAACAACACGTGTCTTAAACTTAACTTATTCTTACACACTAACCTATAAGTAACGGGTGGTGATGATGGTGCGTCAAACCTGGCGTCTATTTCGACAACTTAAACAACCACTTTTCGTCTTTTTAATCTGCTTGGCCGCCTTCGGACTGATCTACCGCCTAGTTGCAGATCCCTTGGGTCTGGCCTCAAGCGCTGTAGTCCTTGGCTTGGTCCTTTTCGCTTTTTATGGCATCTACCGTTATGTTTCCAGGCAAACCAAGCCCAAACATCACCACCGTTCTCTCGTGTCTGGCCCTTTTGCCCTAAACAAGCAAGACCATAAAACAACTCTGATGTCAAACAAAGGGGGAACCATGAAGAGAAAAGCGAAACGAAAGCGAGAAAATTATCCATTTAAAGTGATTGAAGGTAAGAAAGACAAAAAGAAAAGACCCTTTTCCTCATAGGTCTTTCTGGCCCGCCGGCGGCAAACCTGCCTCGCTGTTATGGGTTAACTCTCCTTTTTGCCTTGGCATCTAATGGACACCTGGCCCCGCCGGTAGCGATAGATATAGGTTGTAAAACTCCACTGATCAAAAAAGCGCCGCGCTTCCTCTCGTCCCAAACGGACGAGTTTTTGTTTTTCTTCCGGAATCAGGTAAAAATCTGTGGCTTTAATGTTTTCAACTTGAATAAAGATGGTACGCACAGCATCCCGCTCTTCAATATGACGGCGGTCATGGGCTTCCAACATGGTCGTGACGATTGCTTTGAACATGCTGAACGGACCTGAAATATCCATTGGCTGATACGTGTCAATCCCTCTCAAACGGTAGCCAAATGTTGGCCAGCGGGGGCCCTGTTCCGAATCAAAGATCCACACGGGATAGTTGCTTAACAGTCCTCCATCAACAATATAGACTTTTTTCTTATGCTGTTTTAAAATCACAGGCTGAAAAAAATAAGGAATAGAGCAGCTCATTCTAACCGCTCTAGCAATCGTAAATACAGCAGGGTCGAGACCATATAAAGGAAGATCATCCGGAATAATCATGATCCGGCCATTGGTAATGTCAGAAGCAATAATTTTCAATTTTCCCTCAGGTACATCCCCAAAACAACAAATCCCTTTCTTGTTTAACTTGTCTGTCATCCATTCCTCAAGACCGGCTGTATTGTACATTCCATTGCGGAACAAAATATTCAGGCCCTTCCCGACCCCCGGCAGATGTCCAATCCAACCCGATTGTAAAAATGCAGGAAATGACAACTCATCTAGCAGGGCTTCTATTTCTTTTCCATTATAACCTGCTGCAAGCAGGGCAGCCATAATGGATCCGGCCGATGTTCCGGCTACACGTTGAAACTGGTAGCCTCTTTCTTCCGTTTCCCGAATGGCTCCAATAAAGGCAATCCCTTTCACCCCGCCACCTTCAAACACTGCATCACATTTGAGCAAGTGGCCACCTCCTATCACTCACCGCCCCATTTACCATTATATGATGATTATAGCTAACATGATGACATTAGTGCCACCATCAAAAAAGCATCACATGTCTCAGACATCTGATGCTTTCTCTTCATTCTCCTGTTCATCCTTTTGCTTAAGCATTAACAGGTCTTCCAGGCGTTTAGGATCTTCCTGAAAGTATTGAACCAGGTATTCAATACACATGATGGAATCCCTGCTGAGATGATGTTCAATGCCTTCCACGTCTTTATAAATATTTTCTTCAGGCACACCAATCATTTGCAAAAATTCTTCCAGCAATGTGTGCCGGTCCACCAGCCGTTTGCCGATCTTTTTGCCTTTTGGTGTCAAGATGAGTCCTCTGTATTTTTCATAAACGAGATATTTGTTTTGATCCAACTTCTGGACCATTTTTGTCACTGACGAGGGGTGAACTTTTAAAGCTTCGGCAATATCAGAAACCCGGGCGTATCCTTTCTCTTCAATTAAAGAATAGATTTGCTCCAAGTAATCTTCCATGCTTGGTGTTGGCACCTTTCGTTCCCCCCTCACAATTTACACAGAACACTTCTAATCCTCATGTTGCATTACTGATAATACACTTAATCCTGTTGAAAAACAAGCCCTATCATGTAAAATACTCAATTTTGGCCTGGGGAAAGTACTGATCAATCTGCTCCCGGATAAAGGTGTTCAAATCTTGTGCTTGCTCATCACGATACACATATTTTCCCCGGCCATACCGTCCCCATTTGTATTTTCGCTCTTCTTCCTTCATGTCCAGTTTTGTTTTGGGATATCGTTCCAAAATGATCCGTTTGGCTGCTTTGGTAAAGCGGTGCATGATCAATTCAAAGGTCAGATCATGGACGTCTGTATCCGCTAAAGCGCTGGATAGACGGCGTAACAATGAAGCATAGCCGTTCTGCCACGCCTCATAGCGCATAATGGGAGCAATGACAAATCCCAGGGGATATCCAGCCCGGGCCACTTTTTTGGCCGCCTCAATTCGGTCGGCCAAAGCAGAGGTGCCCGGTTCAAAATGCTTAATCACATAGTCAGCATTGATACTGAAGCGGAAACGGGTATGTTGGTTATGATTCGCCTTTAACAAATGATCCACATGATGATATTTAGTGACAAATCTGAGCCTTCCGTATCGCTGCCGGCCCATAAACTCGATTGTTTTAAACAAAGTGTGTGTGAGATGGTCAATGCCGACAATATCAGATGTGCATGCTGCTTCGAACCGGGTGATTTCAGGCTCCCGCTCCTTAATATACGCCTCGGCTTGTTTTAATATCTCATCTACGTTGACATAGACACGAATATAAGGTTTAGCGCCCATGGTGGTTTGTAAATAACAGTAATGGCAGTGCCCCATACATCCTGTGGCCAAAGGAATGGCATATTCAGCCGAGGGTTTAGATGTGTCAAAGGTTAAGGTTTTGCGTACGCCGACAACAAGCGTGCGTTTCGCATTTTTGTAAGCTTGTAAAGGAGTGTCCCCTGGTATACCCCGGACCTGGTTGTGGGAGGTGGTCATCTGAATAGGTATTCCCTTTGTTTGAAAGCGTTGATACAACTGTTGTCCCAAAGGATAATCCAGTGCCTGAGGCTCAAAAAATACAAATTGGGGCTCAAAAGCGGGAATTGAGGGAGATCTTCCTCTGGATTGCCTCTCTTCCCTGGATACATTTCCCTGCTGCCGCTGTGCTGTTCTCATGGATTTCAACCTCATCTCACTTTTTTCCTTATTGTTCAACGGAGTAAAGGAGCTATACCTTGCAATCAGCGTAAGATGAGGTAAATGATAGCAAAACGAGAGTTCGCCCCAGGGGGCACTCTCGTTTGACTGTACCTTATCCTGTATTTTGAGCCCTTCATAGTTAAGGTAGTACTATGCTATGTCCGGCAGGCGATGCTTGTCACGATAGATACCCAGGAAATTATTTTTTGGGCCCCATAAACATTTTGATCATGGCTTGCATTTCTTCCATTGATGGGTTATTTCTAACCAGAAAATGGACAATTTGATCTTCTTTCTCTTTTGATACCGGTACTCCTGCTAAAGCGGCCACTTGAGCAATCAGTTCCCGTACTTTTCTCTCGTCCTGAAGGTCTTGCGGACTGACTTTGCTGGCTAAAGATTTTAACTCTTTTTCTGATACATTGGTTTTCTTTTCCACTTGATTAAAAAACTTGTCAGAGCCTTTTCCTTTTGTCACCAGATACCCTCCCTCACAAATGTCTCATCATATCTTATGTCAAGGGAGTAGGCATGGTGAGGTTTATGTTTCAGAAATATAACGATTCAAATCCTCAAAAAACCGGGATTCCATTTCATGAGTCCGGCCACGTCCCATGAGATCGTCCACAGCCTGACGGGGCGGTTTTCCTTTAAAGAGTACATGGTGCAGCTCTGCAGTAATCGGCATCTCCACTTGCCAGGCTTGGGAAATTTGGTAGGCCGCCTTTGTGGTACGAACACCTTCCACCACCATGCCCATGGACGCTAAAACCTCATCCAACGGTTTCCCCTGGCCAATCGCATAACCACAGCGCCAGTTGCGGGAATGACGGCTGGTACAAGTGACGATCAGATCACCCACGCCAGCCAAACCGGCAAAGGTCAAAGGATGGGCGCCCATTTGAACACCCAGGCGGGCAATTTCAGTCAGCCCTCTGGTCATCAAGGCGGCTTTGGCATTATCACCGTAACCTAAACCGTCGGACAACCCGGCTCCCAAAGCTATAATATTTTTTAAAGCCCCTCCGATTTCAACCCCTAACATATCGGTATTGGTATAGACACGAAAATGCTGATTGATAAACAGGTCCTGGACTTCTTCCGCCTGCTTGAGGTCGGAGCCGGCGACGACCACAGTGGTCGGGGAGCGCCGGCTCACCTCCTCGGCATGGCTGGGTCCTGACAAAACAACAAGGCCTCTGCGCTTAGACTCAGGAACCTCTTCAGCGATCATTTCCGACACACGCTTATGTGTATCAGGTTCCAGTCCTTTAGATGAATGGATTATCAGCGGACGATGATTGAGCTCCTTGATCATTTCCCTCAGAGCCGGCCGGATGGCTGCTGTAGGCAGCACAATAAGAACATACTCAGCTCCCTTTAGCACCTGGCTGTATGAAGAGTAGGCCACAATATTCTCAGGCAGGGTGATGTCAGGCAAATAGCGTGTATTGGTATGCTGCTGGTTAATTTCATCCACCAGTTCCTGTCGGCGGGCGTACATGGCCACCTCACAACCGTTATCGGCCAAAACAATCGCCAGTGCGGTTCCCCAACTTCCTGCTCCAATGACGGCAACTTTACTCATGCTTTTCCCCCTAACTTGTTTTCTTGACCGCGGATGAGACGAACAATATTGGAGCGGTGCCTGATATAAGACAAGACCATAATCACACCAGCCCCCAAGATATATTCTGTGGGATAGATAAGTGCTGTGAAACGGTCAAGGATAAAAATCATCAGGGGCAACAGGGTGACAAAGATTAATGAGCCAAAAGATACATAACGAAAAAGAGCAATGGCTGAGATGGCAATAATACCAGCCAACAGACCAGGCACAAAGGTTAACACAGCAACGACGCCAATGGTGGTCGCTACGCCTTTACCACCCTTAAAACCAAAAAAGGCGGGCCAATTGTGACCAATAATGGCCGCTAAACCAGCCAGAACGGGCCATAGTGGGTCAGTAGTGAGCCACAATGCCAAGAGAACAGCTAAACTCCCCTTTAAGGCATCCAACAGTAATACCAGTACGGCCGGCCCCACTCCCAAAACACGCAGTGTATTAGTGGCCCCTGCATTTTTGGAGCCATGTTCCCGGATATCGATTCCGGCTAATTTACGGCTGACAATATAGCTGAAACTGATGGACCCTAAACCATAACTCAAGATAACCAGAAATAAAGGCAAAATGAACGTATCCATATCTCCTCTCCTAGCTCCCCCTATTTTTGACGAATGAAGATGCGGATCGGTGTCCCTTGGTAAGGGAACGCTTCCCGGATTTTATTAATTAAATAGCGTTCATAGGAAAAATGCATCAGTTCAGGATCGTTAACAAACAACACAAATGTGGGCGGCTTGACACTGACCTGGGTGCCATATTTAATTTTCAAACGGCGGCCTTTATAAGTGGGCGGCGGATTTAAGGTAACGGCATCCATCAACAGATCATTTAAAACATGGGTCGGGATTCTCAAGGCATGCTGCTCGGCTACCTCTTGCACTTTGGGCAAAATGGTATGCATCCGCTGCTTTGTTTTGGCAGAGACAAAAAGGATCGGGGCGTAATCGATAAACTGGAAATGATCCCGGATTTGACGGGTGAACATGGTATGGGTACGTTCATCTTTGGTGATCGCATCCCATTTATTGACCACAATAATCATGCCCCTACCGGCTTCATGGGCATAGCCGGCAATCCGCTTGTCCTGTTCCCGTATGCCTTCTTCCGCATTTAACACCATGAGGACCACATCACAGCGCTCAATCGCTTTCATGGCTCTGAGCACACTGTACTTTTCGGTCTTTTCATACACCTTGCCCCGTTTGCGCATTCCCGCCGTATCAATTAAGACAAACGATTGGCCATCCCGTTCCAATAAGGTGTCGATGGCATCGCGGGTGGTTCCAGCCACATCGCTGACAATCACCCGTTCTTCCCCTAAAAGGGCGTTGACCAAAGATGATTTGCCCACATTAGGCCGCCCGATGACCGCAATGCGGATCACATCATCGTCATACTCCTCCTCCTCTTGCTCAGGAAACGATTCGGCCACTTTATCCAGCAAGTCGCCCAGCCCGGTTCCATGTGCACCTGAAATCGGTACCGGTTCACCAAACCCAAGGGCATAAAAATCATAAATGGCATCCCTTTGTTTAGGATTGTCCACTTTGTTGACAGCCACAACGACTGGCTTCTTTGTTTTGTACAAAATGCGGGCGATCTCCTCATCAGCTGGTGTCAGGCCTGTTTTGGCATCCACCATAAAAATAATGACATTGGCCTCATCAATGGCCAGCTCAGCCTGTTCCCGCACCTGTCTCAATATCTGGTCTTCATCATCAAGTTCGATTCCGCCCGTATCAATAATGTTAAACTCATGATTCAGCCATCCGGCAGAACTGTACAGCCGGTCCCTGGTAACACCGGGTGTGTCTTCCACAATAGACACCCGTTCTCCCACAATACGGTTAAAAATCGTTGATTTACCCACATTGGGCCGGCCAACAATGGCGACAACCGGTTTAGCCATCTCAAAACCACAACCTTTCCACAACCATGAAGCTCACGCATTCATCTTTTCTATCATAAGCCGATTTGAGACGACAATCAACTCTTTCTGTCCCTTTCACCTGCTTTCTTTAAGTTTCACGTCTTCTTTTGTTTTATGCACCAGTTCCACCAATTGCTGATAGCTCTGCCTGATGCCCATGGCAGCCAGGGGGCGGCCAATCATCACCAAACCATAACGCCGGGAGAGGGCGCCGCCCAATTTGGCCAAGTTATTGATGGTGGACAGGGCTTCAACAAACTTAAAAGATTCTTCGTTGTAACCATTGAGCCGGATCATCTCCACAAGCAGCCGTTTCACGGTCTCGTGATGGCTCCCCATTCCTGCTGTGTAGACGGCATGCCCCATTTCGTCCCGCCCCTTAAAAAAAATATGGCCCAGCGAATCATTCCTGGCGAGGTCAAAATCAGGTAAAGCCAGTATCTCTTCCTTGCTTGGCACCCGGTCAGAAGGCAGCCGGCCCAAATGGATTGCCGCAGCGATAATGGAGGAATGAGCGCTCCCGTAGCAGTGATAAATAATATTCATCCCTGCCCTCCTCCTTCACAGTTTTCAAATCACAATCCAATTGGCCATGGAATCCCCGACTAAAGGCCAAAAATCAGCCAGAGCCTGTTTACAAATGGATTGAGCGTCTCCGACCGCCACCCAATAGACAAACTGGTTTGACTTATTTAAGCCAATGGGTACCAGCGTTCCATGCGGCAGTTTCAGATAAGAAGCCAATTGCTGGGGCCTGATTGCTTCACCATAAACTTCCTGCCAGGCTGCCTTCAGCTCTTTTTCTCCGTTCCCTGTTCCCAGGTACAGCTTATTCTTAACTGGCTTGTTTATCAATGGCGGACCACCACATATACTTCTGGATCGATCTGATGCCCCATGCCGCCTAAGATGCTTTCAAACATACGTATTTTTTGCTGAACTTCCTCCTCCGTTTGAAAAATAAAAATGGGGACACCACCGGTCACTTTTTCAGGATTGGTGGTCAGAACTGCCAAAACCTGCTTCTCAATCGTATTGCCCATGGTTATCTGCCTCCTTCTTTGGAACTGGCCTCAGATTCCGATGGGATGTGCACCGCATTCTCCAAAATCGGCACCTGGGAGATCACCCTAATGGCCCAGTCCATATCCTTGATCTGGGGGATGAAAAAAATGGCCACCCGCCCGTCATCCAGATTTCTGCGGCTAAGCGGCACCAGTGAAGGTTTATCATCATCCCGGTACACCCCTAATCCGACGGACAAATCATGCAAAACCGCTTGTCTTTGCCCCAGATTGGCCAAGGTCACCATACTGTCTATCGATTTTGGTTTTAAAATCACACCCAGCGCCTGCTTTTTAATCAACTCCCGGCTGTCCGCCAGTCCCACGTTCATAATATGGATATCATTAACAAATACATCAGGCCCCTCCAGGCGCACTTCAGCCGGTTCAATGTCGGCAATACTGTCCAGAAACTTGCCGCTCTTAAACCACAGGGCAATACCGACTCCCACGACGCCAACGATGAGACCCAGCCACCACTCGACCAGGGTTGTGGCCAACGTGGTGGCGGAGGCAATGATAATCGTCATATAATTGCGTCCTTCGAAGGTTAAGGCGATGCCTTCAATATAGGTTTTCCCCCTTGAGACGAGTTCCATTTCATCCATCTTGGCTAATGTTTCCCGCTCCATGTTGCGTACTTCACGAAACTGCTGGGCAGCCAGAGCAAGAAAGGTGATGGCAGTATACTCCTGTTCCAAAAGCGCAGGGATGGCAATACTCCCCAAACCAGCGGCGATGAAGCCCAAAGTGAGATGAATGATCATCCCGTGAGGCTGAGTAGGATATTGCCGGTAATCATTTTTTAATAATAACATCCGTCCGCCAAAGCCAAAGAGGACCCCTAAAATGACAGGTACAGCATATTGTTCCACTGCTTACCCCTCCTCTTTCCACTGCGAAAGGATCAATTTGTGCAAATACCGATATCCTTTTATCCCATACCTGACACTGAAGGCGACACCCGTAACCAGGCACAGTCCCATGGCCAGCTGATCTCTGAAAGCTGCATCACCCACTTGGGCGTAGTCCACATACTGTAAGAGAAACAATTTGTGCAACAATTCACCCAAAATCATGCCACTGGCCATCATCAACCACAGATGAGGCAAGTGCAAGGTGGTCAGTAATAATAACAAGGAAAAAAAAACAGGAAACAAATAGAAGGGAGGCAGAACCATTAATACAGGATCCCACAGGAACAGTTGATGGCTGACCGCATATAACACCCCTAAAAACAGGATGACGGCCACCATTTGCATCATAAATCCTGATTTATCCCGCCACAGCCTGTAGCCACAAATGAGAGCAGTCATCAAAATGTTGACATTCATGGCATATTGACTGGCAGACGGCAGAGACACATACCATCCTTGGGTTACAAGCTGAGCAACTAACAGAATAATAACACCTTTATGTATCACAGATTTCCAGGGATGAGCGGCCCACAAAAAATCAAGCCAGCGTGTGGCAGCCAATATAAGCAGGATCCAAATCACAATCATATAAAAGTATCCGTCATTCATTTCACGTTCCTCCGCCTGTCTACCTCCTCGTATTCAGTATGGCTTATTTTGAGGATTTTTAAGCATTTAAAAACCCACTGCTCCTAAATAGAGCAATGGGTAGACTGACTCATCCCTTATTGCTTCAGTTTTTTCAGCTGGTCTCCGATCAGGTCGCCCAGTGTCACACCGGCAGACTGATTTTGTTTTGCTGTGAAGGCTTGGACTTCTTCACTTCGTCTTTCATCCTGCAGCTCTCTAATGCTTAAACTGATGCGTTCCTCTTCTGGGTTGACATCCAGAACTTTGGCTTCAACTTCCTGGCCTTCTTTCAGTACTTCACCTGGAGAACCAATACGGCGGTTGGCAATTTGGGAGATATGCACCAGCCCTTCAACTCCGGGCAAAAGTTCCACAAAGGCACCAAAAGGCGCCAAGCGCTTGACCACACCTTTGACTGTATCACCGGCTTTAATTTCATCAGCCGCTTTTTGCCACGGGCTGGGTTGGGCCGCCTTGATGCTCAAGCTGACCTTTTGCTTCTCCGGATCCACTTTCAAAACTTTAACTTTAACTGTGTCCCCCTCTTTCACAACTTCTTCCGGAGTTTCCACGTGATGCCAGGCCATTTCGGAAATATGCACCAAGCCATCCACACCACCGATGTCAACAAATGCGCCAAATGATGTTAAACGAGACACGGTCCCCTCCAATTCTTCTCCAACTTCCAGCTGTTGTAAACGGGCTTCTTTAGCCTTGGCTTCCTCTTCCTCCAGGACGGCACGCTGAGACAAGATGACTTTGTTCTTGTCACGGTCAAGTTCAATCACTTTGACGCGCAAGAGTTTGCCCACATAATCACTGAAATCCTCCACAAAGTGACGTTCCACCTGGGAAGCGGGAATAAAACCGCGCAAGCCGACGTCAACGACCAACCCACCTTTGACAACTTCAGCCACGGTAACCTCAAATACCTCTCCTGACTGGTATTTTTCTTCCAACTCGGTCCAGGCCTGTTCACTGACTGCACGCCGCTTGGAGACAACGACTTCATCTTCAGTCAGTTTGATGATAACAGCCTCGATTTCATCTCCTTCTTTAAGTACATCGCCCACTTTGTCGATATGTACGTTGGAGATTTCACCAATAGGCAAGATAGCATCTATTTTATAGCCGAAGTCAATCAGCGCATGCTTTTCCTTTACTTTTGTTACCGTGCCCTTGACGCGATCTCCTTCTTCAATCTGCTGTACCTCCACGTTGTTTTGCATCTCTTCCACCATAATTAAAATCCTCCTTCTACTGTCGAGCTTCCATCATTATAACTATACACCATTTCCAAAACTTCTGCCATTATGATCAGAAGTTTTGGGCTGGTGCTGGTCTAAAAGCCGCTGAATACCGTTCATAATTCTTTCTGTGGCCAATGTTGCCTCCTGTTTCGTTACTTTTTCGCTGCGCAGGTCATCAATGCTGACAGGAGGCCCGTAAACAATCTTTACTTTGCGGAAAAGCCGGTAAGGGCCGATGATGGCCACAGGTATCACGGTACAGGGCTCCTTTAAGGCCAAAAAACCAGACCCAGTAAACGCTTTCCCAAGCTGTCCGGTTTTGGACCTGGTCCCTTCGGGAAAAATGACGACAACTTTTTCTTCCTGCAAACGGGAAAGTGCCGTGCGGATCGCCCTTTTATCCGATGCACCCCTCTTGACGGGAAAAGCACCCAGATAGCGTAACAGCTGGGCTAAAAGAGGGATTTTAAACAACTCCTGCTTGGCCATAAAGTTCACTCTTCGCTCAAGAGGAATGCCTACCAGCGGGGGATCCCAGTTACTGATGTGGTTGGCACATAATAGCACTGCACCACGCCGGGGAATGTGCTTAAGACCTACTGCTTCATAACGAAACAAAATACGGTACAGGCAGTGCAGTATAAAACGGCATAACGAATAGATCATAACGGTTATACTCCTTGTTTGCTGTTTTGATAAACAATCTTCAGAATGCGGTTGACCACCTCATCAATGGAAAGGCCAGTGGTGTCTACTGTCACGGCATCCGCAGCTTTTTTCAGGGGGGCTGTTTCCCGGTTTTTGTCCTTCCTATCTCTGTCACGAATCTCTTGTTTAATCTCTCTCAGGGAAGCTTTATGTCCCTTGGTCAACAATTCTTCATAACGGCGCCGGGCGCGCTCTTCTATGGAAGCAGTGAGATAAATTTTAACCTCCGCATCAGGAATAACATGAGTGCCAATATCCCGGCCATCCATCACCACGTTTCCCTTGGCCGCCATCTCTTTCTGCAACTGTACCATCGCTTCCCTCACCTGTTGGTGGCTGGCTACTTCAGAAACAAGGTTGGTCACGTCACGGGTCCTGATCTCCGCAGTAATATCCTGGTTATTCAGCATCACTTTCAGAGTTCCCGATTCCACCTTAAGTTCAAGGTTGCATTGGTTTAGCAAGCGGAGAAGCGCCTCCCCTGAAGAGATATCCACGTTGGCCTGCAACGCTTTCCAGGTAAGGGCCCTGTACATGGCACCGGTATCCACATACAGATAGCCCAATTGATCAGCAACTTTTTTGGCCACTGTGCTTTTTCCAGCTCCGGCTGGACCATCTATCGCGATCTTCATGTTGTCCGATCCTTTCCCCTCTTTGTCCAAAACAAAAAGCAGGAGAACCCTGCCAGCATTTTAAACACTAAAATCATACCATACCATTAACGGCGTTGCAATGTTGCTCTTATCTCAATCTGATCTTCCCGAAAGACCCCCTCATAGCGCACCGCTTTATTAACCAGTTCCTGGTGTTCTTCTTTACTCAGAATAAAAGCTTGGGCCAAGACAAGGCTGATCATGAGACAGATGATAATGAGCAGCAGCAAACGTTCCATTTGCTGGGCCAAAGGGACAAAGTAACCATAGATACGTTGCCGTAATGGATCGGAGGGGTACGACGTATATGTAAAGCGGTCATTTAACTGAGAATGTGAGTCCTTCATGCTTTTCCACCTTTTACAATGAATATCATACTCGTTTTAACTATGCTCTAGTTTTGACCACTTTCCCGTTTTCATACCTTCCGGGGTGAGAAGATCCTTTAGGGTGTATCCAGTTCTTTTTTACGCAGCTCCAGCTGGCGCTGAAAACAATAACGGATAATTTGCTGCCTTCCCTGTTCAGCAATCTCAGTAAAAGCCAGTGAATATTTATATGGCAATCCTTTGTCCTCCGGCGGTATGACCCGCTTTACAACAGCCCGGCCGGAAACGGATGAACCATTCATGGACGGAAGAAAAAGCTCCCATTTGACCTCATCCTCCACTTGCAGCTGTTGTTCACCAGCTAATACAAAAGCCATTCCCCCACCGCTTAAATCTACTGTTGTGGCTGATAAGGGGTGTGTCTGGTCATCATGTACATAAAGCTGGACATCGGCATGACAGGGGACCCGAAAAAACTGGCGCTGCTGTATGCGTACAATCGTTTCAGGATTGGGGTGAGTAAGCAGTGTCAAGGGAATACGCTCCATTTTGCGGCCTGCCACTTGGCTGACAAATTGATACCGCAACTGGTCTCTGCCAGTAAACCATACATCAAGTTCTGTTCCCTGAGGAAAGAACCCCAGGCCTTCACCTCCCTTGCGCATGGGGATCTCAATACAGATATGCCGCTCTTTCAAATCAACAATCCGGGCTTTATATGTTTCGGGTTCATCTTCTGAACGGGGCTGCATAAATAACATATCCCCCACTTTGTACGGATAAGCCAATGTTTCTCCCTCCCTCACTTTATTATACCAAAATAAGCACAAGGACCTGCTACTAATGTAGCAGATCCTTGTGTTGTTAGTTCTAGACGATGGGTTCCGCCCGCTTCATTTTTTCCACTTTCTCTTCCCGTCCGTTTTCAGCATTGATAAATATCCGGTACGTCTCATTTTCAATGGTACCCAAAAGTTCATAACACAGCTGGTACTCACCGGCGTCCAGTTCTACCACGCTGAGATGCTCCTCCATCACCTTCAGATTGCCATTCACATTTTTTTTGGCTTCTTCAAGCGTAATCTTTGGTTCCGAAATGTGATAGTCAGCCTGATGGTTCAACACATAGCCCAGCGCTTCATAACCGATAATATCTCCATTATCCAAGGCTACTTTAACCCGGATGAGATCCGGGTAGATCCTAATCTCGTCCTCTACCCGGACGAAATCAAAAATACCCACATTGTCATATTGGTCTGATTCAACGGCCACCATAGATGTAATATCTCGTTGTTCCAGAAAATCCAGTGCCTTTTGCTGGGCATCATACAGCCCAATTTCAGTTTGTTCAATATCCCGGCTGTCCAAGAACCACAGAATGTGTCCGCCTTTTTTGGAGACATCGACCGTTACCGTACTGTCCCGTTCCGGATGATCAAAACGGAGCTTGTACGTCTCAACTTCCCGGCCCCCCGCTTCTTCTACTTTGGCATCCAGATCCCCTTTTAGGCCTAAGAAAGCTTGAACTTTTTTTAGCGCTTCATTTTTGGATATTTCCTGTCCTTTAATGAGTTTGCCCTTCTGGGATTGAATTTCAGTATACTTTGGCTCTTCCGCGCCCCACTCTGTTTCGATATACCCTTCCACCTGTTTGTTTAACGTTTCGATGCCATCCAAAATATCCTTGGAGAGCTCCGTGTTCTCAGAGGCAACGGCCAACTCCACGTCCATCCAGCGCAAATTTTGACTGATGACTTTGCTTTGCAGGTTTCTCAGTTCCTTTTGTACTTCATGAGCTTGGGCATGGAGGTTTTTCAGCCTTTTCCACTCCTTGTCCGTCAGTGGTTCAGCTGCCAGGTCTCTCATGCCGATATCATAGGTAAAATCAGCAATTTTGGCCAAAAATTGATCTGTTTTATGAAAGGGGGTCAATGTTAAAGGCAACTGTCCAAGATTGGATTGGGCTGAATAGGCCAAACGCCAAATGTTGGCCATGCACGGGGCCAGCAAATCTCTGGAGTTCATCGCCAAAGCCTTGCCCAGTTCATCTTCCAAATTAGACAGGTTGTTATTTAAGTCATGGAACGCCCGCTGATAATTGTTCTCTGCTTTAATCAAAACGGAGTTTTTATCCTGATGCTCCTGGTAGCCCCAGTAGGCTGTCCCAGCCAGGGCTACCGTTAATAACAGCACGAAGGCGATTTTGATGAGTCGTGCAACAACCACGCTGCCCACTCCTTTCTACTTTAAGAATATATGCTTCCCGATTTGTATGGACTGATCTCTCTGCTCTCCATAGCGTTCCCACATCCACGGGGCTCTGGCCGTAGCAGGGTTAAAGTAATACACAACACCACCGGTCGGATCCCAACCATTAATGGCATCCATCACAGCCCTTCTGGCCGTTTCATTCGGTTCCAGCCAGATTTGCCCATCCATTACAGCCGTAAAGGCCAGCGGCTCAAAAATCACACCAGATACGGTATTGGGAAATTCTGGACTGCGCACCCGGTTCAAAATGACGGCAGCCACAGCCACTTGTCCTTCATACGGTTCCCCGCGGGCTTCACCGTAAACGGCATTGGCCATTAATCTAATGTCATTTTCACTGAACCCTTGGGGGATATTCACCGCCTGTTCCAGCTGCCCCACTTGCCCTTCAGCCGGGGGCGCCTCAGGTGGAGCTGGCTGAGCAGGTGTTTCAGCAGGTGGGCGCGGGGCCCGTTCAGCTTCAGGTTGTCTCGGTTGTTCGGCAGGCTCTTTTGCTCTGGGGGGTTCCTTACCATGAGTGCCTGGGGGAACCCATTTAACTTTGTCCAAATTGCCAGGATCCCGCTGGCCGGGAGGGGCCAACCCCTCCGGTCCTTCCTTTGGACCGAAATGACGGGGGTTCTCACCTTGTGCCAATTTGCCATACACATAATCCTTGTCAAATTCGGTCACAGCGAGCAATTTTTCTTTCATTTGATTGCCGACAAGTCCATCAATATCCAAGCCGAAATCATGCTGGAAATTACGCACAGCCCAGTATGTTTCCCAGCCAAATACGCCGTTAATACGTCCTTTATAGTAACCGATATACTGTAATCTCGCTTGTAACTCGATGACGTCATCTCCTGTGGCCCCCCGTTGAATCACCTGGGGACTAAAAGCAGAAGCTGGTGTATGGGGAATAAATAGGCTGATAAGTAAAGCTGCGGTCACTAAACATAAGGTCCCAGCTTTCAATTGCCTCGTTCGTCTGTGCATACCATGATGTACCTCCCTCATGTCATTTAACGTTGTAATCGTATTTTTCTACTTTCCCAGTTTATTTATGCAAAAAAGAGGAAAGAATCCATCACCTTGGATTCCCTCCTCTTCCATTGGTCGCGTTTATGGATCCAGTTCAGGCCGAACCGAAAAGCGCCGCTCGTTATCACAAAGGCAGCGTTTAAAACCGGTTCCGTAGTAACGGTCATCTACATTTTTACGTCCCCGCAAGGTAAACTGTTCTCCACACACCTCACAGGTGATACGCACTCTCACTTTGTCTTTACTCATTCCTGCCTCCCAGATCTCAGTTGTTTATCCCATCTGAGCTAATTATAGTCTCCCCTGGCTGGTGACCGTTTAAAACGGAAGAAATAGCCATTCTCTGTAAAGCAAAGGGATTGTGCTATAATAACGTTGAGATCAAACAAGCGGAGGAATAGAGATGTCCAAGAAAAAGATTCTTGTTATCCATACTGGCGGAACCATCGCCATGTCGCAAGATGAATCCAGCGGGGCAGTTGTCCCGGTGTCAGAAAATCCCTTAAACCCTGTGCACGACATTTTAGAACAATATGCCCACATCCAAGTGGACAACTATCTCAATCTGCCTTCTCCCCATATCACACCACAACTCATGTTGGAACTGGCTCAAAAAATAAAAGCCGAACTGATTGAGTACCATTGGGACGGTGTTGTTGTCACCCACGGCACGGACACATTGGAAGAAACAGCGTATATGCTTGATTTGCTCCTTGACAGAGATGAGCCTGTGGTTGTCACTGGTGCCATGCGCTCCAGCAACGAATTAAGTGCCGACGGCCCCCTTAACCTGGTGCAATCCGTTCGCGTGGCTGCCAGCGAGGAGGCTAAAGGTAAAGGGGTGCTGGTGGTATTTAATGATGAAATTCACACAGCTAAAAATGTAACCAAAACCCATACCAGCAACATCAGTACGTTCCAATCACCCCAATACGGTCCCATCGGCATGACCACCAAACATGGCATTTATTTTCATCACACTCCCATCAGGCGTGACCATTATGAGATAAAAAGGCTGTCCAAAAAGGTGATTTTGCTGAAGGCCGTAGCCGGAATGGAAGCAGACTGGGTGGAACAAATCGCGGATTCCGATGCAGACGGCTTGGTCTTCGAAGCTTTTGGTCAGGGAAATTTGCCCCTCTCAGTCCTGCCAGCTGTTGAAAAGATAATCAGGAAAGGCATTCCTGTGGTTATGGTCTCCCGCTGTTTCAACGGAATCGTGGAGGGCTTATATGGTTATAAAGGAGGGGGGAAACAGCTCAAAGAGATGGGCGTGATTTTTTCCAATGGTTTAAACGGTCCCAAAGCCCGCCTCAAATTGATGGTGGCTTTGGAGCTGACCACTGACCGCGAGGAACTGCAAGACATCTTTCTCCGTTAAGAAATAGGGTATAGAGCCGGATAAAAAAACAGGATTGTCCCGTAACATGGCATGTCGGAACAACCCTGTTTTTATTTCTGCTTCTGTCAAACTACACCCAGCCCCTGAAGCGGGATGCCTCAGCCAGCTTGCGCACCCCGACCATGTAGGCAGCCAGACGCATGTTCACCTTTCGCACACGGGCGGTCTGGTACACATTTTCAAACGCTTTGACCATGATCTCTTCCAAACGTCGCTCCACTTCTTCTTCAGACCAATAATAGCCCTGATTGTTTTGTACCCATTCGAAATAAGAAACAGTCACTCCGCCAGCACTGGCCAGTACATCTGGAACGATCAAAACATCTCTTTCTGTCAGAATTTTTGTCGCTTCAAGTGTAGTCGGACCATTAGCGGCTTCCACCACGATTTTGGCTTTGATGTTATGGGCGTTCTTGGCTGTAATTTGATTTTCAATGGCTGCAGGAACCAGAATGTCACACTCCAGTTCCAACAATTCTTCATTGGTAATCGTATCTTTAAACAAATTAGTGACTGTACCAAATGAGTCCCGCCGGTCCAGCAAATAATCAATATCCAAACCTTCAGGATTGTATAAGGCACCATGAGCATCCGAAATACCAATCACCTTTGCCCCGGCATCATGCATAAATTTGGCCAGGAATCCTCCCGCGTTTCCAAACCCTTGGATTACGACACGGGAATCTTCCAGGCGGATCCCTTTTTTCTTGGCCGCCTCCCGGATGCAGATGGTCACTCCTTTGGCTGTGGCTGACTCTCTGCCGTGAGAGCCTCCCAGCACAAGCGGTTTCCCGGTAATAAAGCCCGGAGAATCAAATTCTCTGATCCGGGAGTATTCATCCATCATCCAAGCCATAATCTGCGAGTTGGTAAACACATCAGGCGCTGGTATGTCTTTGGTTGGCCCCACAATTTGACTGATGGCCCTCACATATCCCCGGCTTAAGCGTTCCAGTTCACGGAAAGACATTTTACGGGGATCACACACAATTCCGCCTTTTCCTCCTCCATATGGCAAGTCAACAATCCCGGCTTTCAAACTCATCCATATAGAAAGCGCTTTCACCTCATCCTCAGTAACCTCGGGGTGAAAACGAATGCCCCCTTTAGTCGGACCAACGGCATCATTATGCTGAGCCCGGTAACCAGTAAATACCTTGACAGAACCGTCATCCATCCGCACCGGAATCCGTACGGTCAGCATGCGGATTGGCTCTTTCATCAGTTCATAAACTTGCTCGGGGTAACCGAGCTTATCCAATGCTTCTTTAATGACCAGTTGTGTTGAATGTAACACATTTAAACTTTCTTCAGCGTGTTTGGATTCTTCAGTTTTGTCTCCCATTTACTACTCCCACCTCGTCCTCAATGTCAATCTTCACACATAGTATACACCTTCCTCAGGTGCCTTTAAAGATTTTTTTAACAAAAACAGCTGACATTTTCCATGCAAAACCCCTTTTCCAGCTGGAAAAGGGGCAGCAGCTTGACGGAACCTTACGGTTTAAAATATTGGCATAAGGTTGCGATGGCCCGCTCGCCGATGATGACAGTGCCATATTCGTTCAAAACGTACTTGCTCTCTGTGGACGGTTCCCCAAATTCAGACAACAAGGCGATCAACAGTTCATACACTTTATCCTCAACAAACAGATCTTCAAAAAGTAAATAATAGCGGTCATTATACTTATACAGCTTACCGTCTCCTTCAAGGAATGGGGCCAGTTTATGAGCAACCTGGATACAATCATCCAGTTCCCTGAAGACAAACAATATATCTTCGCTTTCGTCTAAAGTCACTTCCAGTTCGTAAAAATCCTGTATATCTTCATGATCTTCCTCGGCAAGCATCGCTCCCCGCCCGCGGGTGACGATGACAACCATTCCTTGAGCAGGTAAGGAATGAACCTCAACGGCAACAGGTCCGTTCACTTCAAAGTCCAGTTCCTGGTACGCCTGATGCATCATGTCATTAAACAGTTCATGGACTTTAGGAATATCCTGCCAAATATCTTCTTTGTTAATCCCCCGTTCCATAAGATCATCAAAGGTGAGAAAAATGCGAATCTTATCCTGGTTGAGGCGCTCCAATTTCATCGGTGAACCCCCTTACCTTCCCTTTATATACTATATGAATGTGGCCGTATTTACGTTCAATCTCTCTCATGTTCCTCCACATTTAGGCTGAGCCATCTTGCTTTATTTAATACTTTATCACAACCTCTCTCATTAGGGAACAGGATTTGTCTTCCTCTTGTGTGAAAGATCACTCTCTCAGCACAATCATTTTTTTCTTTCTCCTCAGATAATAAACAACCAGTTCATATACACCAAAAACAGCAGTCAAGATCAAAGCAGGATAGCCAAAGAAAAACAGGGCACGGACATGAGCGAGAGCCAATAAAGCGGCCAAAAGCAGCATCTGAATTGGCCACTGGCGGATGAGGAAAGCGATTTTACATTCATAGATGATCTTGCGCCACAAAACCAGAGCTAAGCACAAAAAGCAAACCAGCAGAAAAAAACCGCTCAGATAGTGAAAAGGACGATAAAACAAGGCGGTGATAAAGTCTCCTAACAAAGCCATATCCAGCTCGCTTAATGTCGGCCAGACACCCATTGCTGCTGAACTGGCGGCCCATGCCAATGCCAGCATGACCCAGTTCATCCATTGCTGCACGGTGATCCTCCTTATTGGTCATACTCTGTTAACTGAACAAAACAAGCCTATTTCACTTTATGCCCGCCTATTTCTAATTATCACATTCATCATAGCAGCCCATAAGAATATGATATAAAAGGCTAGCACCCTGAAGGAGGACCGAGCATGAAAAAAATTGTTTATCCTCAAGTTCCCTTAACACCATTCGGAGCGGTTAAACCGGCCCCCGCAGATACCTACCGGGAAAAATTTGACATTTACACCGCCTTGCGCAAGGGCACGTTGTTCCCCTGGCTGTATGATCCGTATTATGATCCCTATCATCGTGCCGGTCAGGAGTGAAACCCTCCCACCTGGGCATACTCTGTCATTGGGCGGGGCTCATTTTAATATGGTGCGCTGCACATAATGAAACACCCCATCACAGACAAGGGGAGAAAAGCCCTGCCGTTCGGTGGGGTGTATATTTTTGGTACACAACACCGGACCGTAGGTATCTTCCCCGGTTATGTCGTCCGGTTCAAAATGGCTGATCGCAGCCACGTAAATATTCTTCACAAATGGAGCGGACCCGTCAGGCATGACTGTGTACTGCCCGACAAGCCATACACTGCTGGCCACCCCGCCAGTCTCCTCCTTCAACTCCCGTATCACGGCTTCAAGGGGGGTTTCCCCTTGCTCCACCTTTCCTCCCGGCCACTCCATACCCCGGGTTTTGTGGCGGGTAAACACCAATTGATTTTGATACAATGCCAGGGCAACAACGTGACCCGCCTGCTGATACTGCTTAGGAAACATGGCCAGCTCAACCTCATGACGATAAGCGCCTTGAAAACGGACCCGGACTTCTTTTCCCCACAAGATGAGGTTCATTTTTCTCTCCCTCGATCATGATTTTGCTTATTACGGGTGAACTGTTTCCCTTGAACATTAAGTCCCCCATTAACATCAATAATGCTGCCAGTAATGAAATCGGAATCCTCTTGCGCAAGAAAAGCCACCACCCGGGCGATATCTTCTCCCGACCCTGGACGCCCAACAGGAGCGAGGTTCATCTCATGTTCCCGGCGCACTTCGCTGATGGTCTGCTCCTTGTGTTGACCAACAATATCTCCCGGACAAACCATATTGACAGTAATACCATGGCCGCTCTCTTCCATGGCCAAACTTTTGGTCAGGGAAACCAGCCCTACCTTGGCAGCAGCAAAAGCGGCCCTGTGCACCCAAGCGATCGCTTCATGGGCGTGGCTGAAGCCGAAATTGATAATCCGGCCCCATCCTTTTTGGCGCATCAACGGAATAGCCTCCCGGCACAGGTAAAACACCGCTGACAGATTGCCCTTAATCATCAGTTCCCATTCCTCATCTGTATAATCAACCAACTTTTTTCGCTCAAAAATATAAGGGCCGGCATTATTGACCAAGATGTCCAGGCTACCCAGTTTATCCACTGTTTCCCGTACGATCCGGACGCAATCTTCTTTGCACGATACATCGCCTTGCACCAACTCACAGCGAATGCCTTCCTGCTGCAGACGCTGTTGGAGCTGAACCGCCCGTTCCCGGCTGTGGCGGTAATTGATCATCACATCATTCCCTTGCATGGCAAGATGTTTAGCCGTCTGGAGGCCTAATCCACTAGCTCCTCCGGTAATGAGTGCAACGCGGCGCACACTGCTCACTCCTTTATCTGGATAAGCATTATTATAACAAACATTGCCACCACTTTTAAGGGAAAACAAGGTCAAGGCAGGAACCGAGATTTACCCCTGAAGGCTTGGGCGTAATCAGTCGCACGTTGGAGGGCCTTTTCTTCCAGGGGGATACGCACCGCGAGCAGGATCAATTTGAGCACGGTAAACAGACAAGCCGTTACATAAGCTTGAAACAACAGGGGCAAAGAGACAAACTCCAAGAGCACGACCACATAATTGGGATGGCGGATAAATCGGTACGGCCCGCGTGTGACCACCTTTGCCCCGGGAAGGACAATGATGCGTGTGTTCCAAAACCTACCCAAGGACAACAGGCACCATACACGCAGGCTCTGGGCCAGGCCAAACACCGCCAGTGGGAGGGGCCACCAGGAAGGCAACCCTGTGGACCAAAACAAAACTTCACTGATAAGAACCAGGAAAAAGCCCATATGAACCAGCACCATGTATTTGTAATGGCTGCGCCCCACTTCATAAGCACCCTGAGCAAACATCCACTTGGCATTGTGGGCAGCAATACCTAATTCCAGCACCCGCTCTATGATCACAAAGACAATAACAATCCAAAACAGTGTCACGGAGTCCTCATTCCTTCCTGCCACTGAACCAGCACCAGTTCTGAGCTGAAACCGGGGCCCAAAGCCGTGATAAGCCCGTAATCACCCGCTCGGGGCTCTTGCCTTAAAATACGTTCCAAAACAAACAGAACCGTTGCTGAAGACATGTTGCCATAGTTCTTTAAGACTTGCTGTGCCGCCCCGAATTTGGACATGGGGAAGTTTAAAGCCACACTGTAGGCCTCCAGCACCTTCCACCCCCCTGGATGGACGATCAAATGCTGGCATTGTTCCAACTTTAATTGGTAACGTTTAAGAAACCGTTCAATCATCGGTCTTAGCCAGTCCTTAATGACCAAAGGAATGCTTTTGGCAAAGACAACATAAAAGCCTTCGTTTTTGATATCCCAGCCCATCACATTTTCCGAATCAGGCATTAAGGCCGATTGGGTGCCGATGATCCATGGCACAGTTGGCATCGCGCATCTGTCAAGCAGGGGAGATTGATCGCCAGCCACCAAGACACAAGCCGTCCCATCGGCAAACAATGAGGTGCCAACCAAATTGCTCTTCGATTTATCCCGACGTTGAAACGTTAAACTGCACAACTCCACACTCAGTACCAGTACACTCTGTTCCGGGTGGGCTAAACAGTAATCATAAGCCCTGGCCAATCCAGCGGCTCCTCCCGCACACCCCAGTCCCCATATGGGAAGGCGTACCGTATAGGGAGAAAAAGGAAGCCGATTCATCATTCTGGCCTCAATCGTGGGTGTGGAAAGCCCTGAACTGGAAATAAACAGAATAGCATCTATCTCATCTACTGTCACATTCCTTTTTAAAAACCGCCGATCAGTAAGACACTGTTCCACCACCTCCACTCCCAGGCGAAGAGCCTCACTGATGTATCTGTCGTTTTTTTCCTGGAAGGAGCGCTCCTGCTTAAACCACTCTAAAGGCACACTGAAGTACCGCTCTTGAATATGGCTGTTCTCAAACACTTTCAGGTAACGTTCCAAATCGGCATAATCCTTATCAAACAACTCTTTGACAGTATTGATCACTTCTTCTTGGGACACGCGGTAAGGGGGATTCAAACAGTGGACGGACAAAATGGCAGGCATGTTCATCCTCCTTGACAAAGCCAGACCTGGATTGCAGATGCGTTATTGTTCAGTATAAGCCTGTCCCGCTGCTTTTCATACCTCTTTATCCTGCGGCCCATGGCTTGTGAACGGGTGAGGATTTTTGAATTTTGAAGGATAGAAGTACGACCGGCAGGTTAGATTAAAAACGAAAACGATACAAATTAAAAGGAGTGTGACAACATGCAGCAACAGCAACAGCAGCAGGCCGGCCAGCAGCAACCATTGATGCAACAGCCGCCTCAAGTCATTACCTCTAAAGATTTGGCTTATTTGACTGACCAAATGTCCTGGCAGCTGACAGTCATGAAAAAGTATCATCATTTTGCTCAGGAATGCATGGATCCGGAAGTGAAAGCCGCTCTGGATCAGGCCGGTCAAATGCACAGTCGTCACTATCAAATGCTGCTCAAGCATTGCCAGCATAATAACACACAGGTGATGCAGAGCATTCCTCAACCGTCCCAAAATCAACAACACATGCAATAAGGAGATGATAGGATATGGTGACTCAACAAGACCCCAATGTGATTGCCAACCCGTCGACCAACACTCCCAAAGGACCTGAAATGAATGACCGGGACCGCATGAACGATTGTTTAGCTACAGAGAAGTATCTGTGTCAAAGCATCAATACAGCGACTTGGGAAGCCAGTCACGATCAATTACATCAAGACCTGAAAACGATTTTAAACGAAACCCAAGCCTGTCACCGCAACTTATACAATCTGATGTTTAAAAAAGGATGGTACAAGCTGCAGGCGGCTGACCAAATGCAAATTGACAATACGTACCAGCAATTTTCCAACTATGTTGCCCAGCTTCCTTATCAAAACCAGATTCAATAAACAATATTGACTTTGGCACCACAAAAGCGACCTCCTTTACTGAAGGTCGCTTTGCTCATGCTCTTCTCCTGTATGATTGGCTCCTGTTTCTTCAGGCTCCAAGGCATAGCCGTGGGAATGGAACACATCCATCCACTCCCCCATCTGGATATAAGGGATATTAAAGTTAACCACATCATTGTTAAATTGACTGAGGCGCTCATAGTTGTTCCGGGTTTTTCTTTGTTTGTCGGTCAAACATCTTCACCCTCTTCTTGATGATTTTGTCTATGACATTAGTAGTATGTCCACATTATAAAAAATCAACGTTTACCCTGGTGAAGATGTCCATACACATTTTACTTATGGACATATGCTATCAGTGTGAGATCTCACCAAATCTTCTTGAGGAGGTTTTTCAGAATGAGTGGTGCTTATCCTGTTAGTCCTTGGAGCAATTTTGCGTTGATTGTGGTGTTGTTCATCCTGCTCATCATTGTTGGATGCGGATGTTTCTTAGGACACGGTGCATATTAATTAAAAAAAGGAAGCCGTCTACCCCTTCTTATACATCCCCTGCATAGGTAGGGGATTTTTTCATGTTAAAAAATAGGCTTTTCTCACAGGCACCCCCGCCCAGTTCCAGCGATATATTGTCAGTGAGTGATCATGAAGGAGGCTAAAAAATGCACAAGTTTGACCGGCGCTATTACCAGCTCATCTCAGATCTGCAGGCCGTTGAATTTGCCCTGGTAGAGGTTCAGCTTTACCTTGATACCCATCCCGATGACCCTCGAGCGGTCCAGGATTATAATTACCTGTCCCAACAACTTCATTGTCTCAAACAGGAATATGAACGGCACTACGGCCCATTGATGCACTTTGGTTTTTCCATGACCAGTCTGCCCCATGCCTGGGTTGAAACACCTTGGCCGTGGGAAATTGAGTACCCTAAACTGATGCCGCGTGCCGAACAGGAGGTATAAGCACATGTGGATCTATGAAAAAAAATTGCAGTACCCCGTACGCGTTGAAAAATCCAATGTTCATCTGGCCAAATACTTAATAACTCAATATGGCGGTCCTGATGGAGAACTGTCAGCTGCCCTGCGCTATCTGAATCAACGCTACTCTATGCCCAACAAACGTGCCCAGGCGTTGTTGACCGACATCGGAACAGAAGAAATGGCCCATCTGGAAGTCATTGCTACCTTGGTGCACAAGTTGGTTAAAGATGCCACACCCCAACAAATGAAGGAGGCTGGACTGGGTGCCCACTATGCTGACCATGAGAAGGCTTTATTTTATGTTGATGCCAATGGCAACCCCTGGACGGCCTCCTATATTCAAGCCAAGGGTGATCCGGTGGCTGATCTGGCTGAAGACATTGCTGCTGAGGAAAAAGCCCGGGCCACCTACCAATGGCTCATTGATTTATCTGATGACCCCGGTGTGATTGATGCGCTCCGTTTCCTGCGCGAAAGGGAAGTGGTCCACTCTCAGCGCTTTAGAGAGGCCCTGCATATTGTCACCGAGCACCGCAAGAGATTTGGTGATGAAACGGAAGGATTGCTGTATGACACGAAAGATTTTTTCAAAGATACCAATGTGACCCCCGATGACTTTTTGAAATAACACTTTTAGGCATAAGGCTGGTCATCCTCAATCCACACCGTTTTCTTTTCCACAAGTGTTCTTGGTTGTAAATAATCTTGGTACACAAGGAGGTCCTATAGCCCATGCAAATTCATGTCGTCAGGCCCGGCCAGACCTTATGGGGAATATCCCAGGCCTACGGAGTCCCATTGGAAACTCTAATTCAATCCAATCAGATTGAAAACCCTGAGCAGCTTGTCGTCGGCCAAGCCATCGTCATTCCCATTTGGGGGCGTTATCACTGGGTTCAACCTGGTGAAAGCCTGTATCTCATCGGTCAGCGCTACAATGTGCCCTGGCAAGAGTTGCAGCGAATCAATCAGATTGCAGATCCGGCTCAGCTTCCGGTTGGGTTAAGATTGTATATCCCCCAGCAAAGGCGAATTGGCAAAGATATTAATGGCTATCTTGAGCCCCCGTTTACACGGGATCCAGTGGGACTCATCAGAGAGACAGGAGCATATCTCACCTATCTCTCCCTGTTCAGTTATGAAGTCAATGCTGACGGAACTGTAACCCCCCTCGACGATCAGCCCATCATCAATGAAGCCTATAACCAGCGTGTGGTCCCTTTGATGGTCATCACCAATATTGAAGAAGAAGAGTTCAGCACTGAACTGGCTGCCACTATTTTGGGCAACGAAGAGCTTCAGGACAGGCTGCTGGATGAAGTGGTTGCCATGATGGACGAAAAAGGATTCCTCGGATTAAATGTAGATTTTGAGTATGTCCGGCCCGAAGACCGGGAGAGGTACAATCAATTTTTACGTAAGGCAGCCGCCCGCATGAGAGAGAGGGGCTACTCCATCTCCACCGCAGTCGCTCCTAAAGTAAGGGGGGACCAGCCGGGCTTGTTATATGAAGCCCATGACTATCCCGCCCATGGAGAGATCGTCGATTTTGTGATTTTGATGACCTATGAGTGGGGCTGGACAGGCGGACCGCCCATGGCGGTTGCTCCCCTGGATCAGGTCAGAAGAGTAATCGAATATGCCGTTTCTGTCATCCCGCGGGGGAAAATCATGATGGGCATGCCCTTATATGGCTATGATTGGACGCTCCCGTTTATTCCCGGTGAAACATTTGCCCGCACAATCAGCCCTCAGGAAGCAATCAGGCTGGCCCTCCGGTACCGTACCAGCATTGAGTATGATCCCCGCGCTCAATCTCCCTTTTTCCGGTATACCGATGAACAGGGGAGGCAGCATGAAGTGTGGTTTGAAGATGCCCGCAGCGTGCAGGCCAAATTTAACCTGGTCAAAGAGTTTGATTTAAGAGGCGTCAGTTATTGGGTGTTGCGGGTTCCCTTTCCACAAAACTGGCTCTTGATTGAGGACAATTTTGTTGTTAATAAACGTGTGTAAAGGAAAATTGTTGTCAAGAAAGTCCCTGACCCGTCCGCTCAGAGCAGCTGCCAGTAAGAGAGTACAATCATGGCTATAATGAGGGCCAAAAACGTAAACAGGATAATCTGCAAAAATGGTGAACGCCCCCGTTTGACTCTGGTTGGTTTTCGCCGCCGCCCGTGTTTAGTCGACCTTGGGGGCAGCGAACCTACTGATTCTTGTCTATGCTCCTGGTCTTGTTCTTGTCTTGTCCGTTTTTGGGACCATTGCTGTTTGTTTGCTCCCATCGTTTTGCCACCCTTTTTATGAATTAATACATTAACATTCGGTACTGCTGCCAAAAATCCTCTTTTTTCGACACAGTTAGTTACTTGTCCGGAAATGGCAGCAGACGGTAGCGCAGAATAACCCCCAGAGTAAAATCAATGGTAAAGTGGGCGGTAAATACAGCCCAAAAACTGCCGGTCCATTCATACAGCCAGCCGAACCCGAAACTGATCATGATCACCAAGAGGGCATACAGCCATTGGTGTAAATAGCGGAAATGGATTAAGGCAAATAACAAGCTGGCCCAAAACCAGCCTATCATATTTTGCAAAACAGCCCTGAACAGCCACTCTTCAACCAAAGCTACGCCCAAAGCAATCAAGACGATCTGCCACACATTGACATCGCGGAACAAGCGTTCATTGACACCACCGTCGTCAAAGTAGGTTTTGGGCACAAAATTCATCAGGATAAGATCAATGACCAGCACAACTCCGGCAAACCCAAAACCTGCCAAAACGGACAGAAACAGCTCTTCCGTGTGAAGCAGAAGGGGCAGCGCAAGCGTGTGCCTCAAAAAGAAAAAATATAAGCTGAGCCCAATGACCAAAAGAATGGCTTGGGTTAGAACAAGATTGAGATACAACGTGCGGTTGTCCATTTGTTCTAGCATATCGCGCATGTTCATAATTAATCTGCTCCTTCCGCCGGCCACAACCGTCTCACTTTTTCCTCCCAGGTTAAGGACTGACCAGGAGAGATGTGACGGGGTCGCTCCACATCCCTCCAAATCATGTCTGGAGTGAGACCGCAATGATCACAACAAGCCTCCGGTTTGCCGCTTTTGTTTTGTAGATGGTGCTGGGGATGAGCAAAATAGTCAAGTATAAACTGACGCCGGCAGTAAGAACGGTCCAGGTTCAACCAGCGGAAGATATGGTTTATTTTATTTAATTTGTTTTGTCTTATTGCATCTAAAGTACCCCCCACACACCGGATGTGCTCGGCTGTTACCGGTCGGGTTACGGTGACCTGCTGCTCTCTCATCCGCTCATAACGGCACAAGCCATACTGCTCTAAATAAAAGAGGGCTGTCTCCAAGGCTTGAGGCAGACAACACATTTGCTCACACAGCTGGGGCAACGGGACGCTTAAACCCTTGTTCAGATGAAAATTGAGCAGTTCAGTCAGCCGCTCCAGTTGGGATTGATGTAAATATTCCTGATCCACAAAATGATAAGGAATATGTTCATCTCCATCTTGAACAAGCACGTAAGAAAGCCCCCTTTGACCGTCACGGCTAGAGCGGCCCATCTCCTGCACATAGCTTTCCAAGTTGGGAGGAAAGTGATAATGGATGACAAAGCGAATGTTAGGCTTGTTGATTCCCATCCCAAAAGCATTGGTGGCACAAATGAGACGCAGTTTCCCCTGCAAAAATTGATGCTGGATCATCTGCCGCTCCTCACTGCTCATTCCCCCATGGTAATAAGCGGCATCATCTATCCCTTTTGACAATAATGTCTGGTATACCTCTTCCGCTTTTTGACGGGAAGAAAAATAGATCATACCGGGATCATGCCGTTCGTGCAGGAAAGTCTCGATTTTAGCCAGCTTCTCTTCTTCACTGCGGACCTTTTCCACATAAATGGCAATATTGGGCCGGTCAACACTGAAGATAAACGCCCGGGGTTCCTGAAGCCTTAAAGCGCGGCAAATATCTCTGACAACCTCTGTGGTGGCCGTTGCGGTCAAAGCCAGGCAAGGGGGTTGCCCCAATGCCTCCCTTACATAGGCCAGCTTTAAATAGTCCGTGCGAAAGTCATGACCCCACTGGGAAATGCAATGGGCTTCGTCAACGACAAACAAGGCCACCCCGCACTGTTTTAAGCGCTGAAGCACCGGTTTGTTTTGAAGCCCTTCAGGAGAGACATACAACAGGCGGTAGCGGTGAAGCGCTTTTAAGACCATTTGTCTTTCAGCAAGGGACAAACCGCTGTGCAAGGCCATGACATCTTTTCTCCCCTGGAGGCGTGCTTCACGCAACTGGTCTTCCATAAGGGAAATCAGAGGGGTGATCACCACGGTCAAGCCGGGCAGCACATAGGAGGGAAGCTGATAACATAATGACTTCCCCCCGCCAGTCGATTTGACGACTAAAGTGTCTTGCCCTTTCAATACAGAGTGGATGATCTCCCGCTGTCCTTGCCGGAATGAGGCAAATCCAAAATGCTCTTGCAACAGGCGCTCCAGGTTAACCGTCTGTGTTATACTCCGCTTCATTATGCTCCTCTCCCCTCACCAAAGCCAGACGAATCTGGAAGTAAGAGATATCATCAGGTAATTGTTCTTTAATCGGACGCAACTTCTTGGTTTGCAGCTCTTTACTGACCTGCCGGACAGCCTTGATCACTTGTTCAGAAACAAACGGTCTGTAATCAAAAGCAGGGTTATGAATGGCAATGTCGACTAGATGATCTTCAATCGTGCTCTGTTTCAGTCCTCTGATCCGGGCAATCTCCTCCAGGGTATGGCCTTGCTTAAGCAGACGGTAAGTAATAACTGCCGATTGCATCAAACCTGTCCCCTCTCTTTGATCCGGGTCTGCCAGGCGGATGAGAAGGGAGGACTTCTTTTGACTGTGAGCATACAGTGCGGCTGCGGCCTGCAAGGTATAGATGCGTACAAACACCTCCGGAATCCCGTAGCGGTGCTCCAACTGTTTGTATGTATAACCAGCCACTTGATAGCCACTTAAGCGATCCAATAACAAATGGACCAGCAGCTCATCTTCAAAATGGGACAAATGATCGGTTATTGCTTGTACCCACTCCATGACAAACTTGGGTTTATCTTCAATCGCTTTCCAGAAGGATTTGACCCAGGTTTGGACGTGCATATCACTAATGGCAGGCTGGTAGCGGGAATCTCTGGCCAGGTAATGGGAGATGACCTGACCCAATAATTGAAACCTGCTCCAAAAGCGGTGGATGTTTTGCATGATACACCCGGTCCTTTTCCATACAAAAGCCCGGTCAAAAAAGCGGAGCTCCACTAGTTGCTGCGAAAGCCACCGCTGGGCCGGCTCCGTCACAACAAGAAGGTCCCGTTCCCGTAAAGAAAGATAACCATTGGCCCTTAAGCGGGAGAGTGTCTTGTTATACTGCTCACGGCTCAAATCCTGAAACAACCCGTACCAGCCGCCAAAGCCGAACAATTCAGCATCTTGGATGGCCTGTGTGCTTTTGCGTCCTGTTAAAATATGATAACAGCTGGACACCGTTCGTTCCCCGTTCAGCTGTTCTAGCATGTACAATACCAGCACATCTAACCCCTTCACCCATCACCATCCTCTCCCACTCTGCACTTTCTTCTTATTTTACCATGTTCCGGCCACTTCGGTCCGAAGTTAAACTTTTCATTCCATTTTCTCCTTGCTATAATGGAACATATCCTACATAAACAAGTCATTGATCAAAACAGAAAGGGGCTCTACAAATGGCAGAAAACCGTATCGTTGATGCTTTTATCGAAATTCCAACTGGAAGCCAAAACAAATATGAGTACGACAAAGAACAAGGGGTTTTCCGCCTGGATCGCGTGCTGTATTCCCCCATGCACTATCCAACTGAATACGGCTATTTGGAAAACACCCTGGCCCGTGACGGAGACCCGCTGGATATTCTCGTTCTGACCACCTTCCCTACCTTCCCCGGGTGTGTCATCCGTTCCCGTGTCATCGGCGTGCTCATCATGTCCGATGACAAAGGAGAAGACGAGAAGCTCTTGGCTGTGCCGGTGGATGACCCGCGCTGGGATGAGGTGAAGTCCCTTGATGATGTGCCCAGCCACATCTTGAAAGAAATCGAGCATTTCTTCCAAGTCTACAAAGACTTGGAAAACAAAGAAACCAACATCGTGGGCTGGGAAGGTGTTGACAAGGCCAATGCATTAATTGATGATGCTCTGGCCCGCTATAACAAGTAGTCACCCATCTCTCTAAATTGTTCTATTTAAATTTTAAAAAAGAGATTGACGTTCTGACTTTACCATGATAAATTAGTATAAAAATTTACATGGTTAGAAAATATGACACAAGACTGCGAAGGAGATTGGCAGAGACAAACGGTATCTTAAGAGAGCCGATGGTTGCTGCGAATCGGTGATACCTGTCCCTGCCTGAGCACTCCGGAGTCGATAGGCCGAACCCGCTTGGAAGTAGGCCTATACGGGGAAGCACCGTTAGCTGCGCCTGGTATTTTGACCAGCCGAGGCATGTGTCGTGAGGTACATGCAAATAAGGGTGGTACCGCGAAAGTGTCAAGAAGCCTTTCGTCCCTTGCACCAAGGGGTGAAAGGCTTTTTAATTAAACGCTTTCATTATTTTCAAATTATAGTCAAAGATAGGAAAGGAGAGAAACATCGATGTTACCCGATTACCAACTCTTGCGTATCCCTGGCCCTACTCCCATCCCTCCCAGTGTCATGCGGGCCATGAATCAGCCCATGATCGGCCATCGCAGTGCATCTTTCCAACAACTGTTAGCAAGAGTGGCCCCCAGATTAAAGCCGTTGTTTGGCACAGAACAGGACGTTCTGATCTTAACCGGCAGCGGCACGCTGGCTCTGGAAGCCGCAGTCGTTAATGCACTGGATGAAGGAGAAGCGGCTCTGGTCCTGGTTACAGGCGCCTTTGGTGACCGTTTCCGCAAAATGTGCCAAACCTATGGCATAGAGACACATGTCCTGGAAAGCGAATGGGGATGTGCCTTTGATTTGGAGCAAGTACAGGCTTATCTCCAGCAGCATTCCAACATCAAAGCCGTATTTGCCACCTACTGTGAAACATCCACAGCTGTGCTGAATCCCATTGCCGAACTGGCTGAAGTGGTGAAGCAACATTCGGATGCCTTAGTCATTGTAGATGCGGTCTCTTGCCTTGGAGCAGTTGAGACCGAGATGGATAAGTGGGGGATTGACATTCTGGTTACCGGCTCCCAAAAAGCGTTGATGCTGCCCACAGGGTTGGCTTTTGCCGCTATCAGTGAACAAGGGTGGAGAAAAATGGAACAAAACTCACGCCCCCGCTTCTACCTGGATTTAAGACGCTACCAAACCAGCCTGGGGGATCATTCCACCCCATTTACTCCTGCTGTTTCTCTGGTGATGGGGCTGGAACAAGCTCTGAACCTCATTGAAGAAGAAGGACTGGATCAGGTGATAAAACGTCATCAACTGATGAAAGAGATGACCCGGCAGGCGTTTAAAGCATTGGATTTGCCTTTGCTCACCTCAGATGAGGACGCTTCACCCACTGTGACTGCTGTCCGGCCCAGCAACTTTAAAGCTGACGATCTGCGCTCCCTGTTAAGAAAAACATTTGGTCTAACCCTGGCTGGCGGGCAGCAAAAGCTGAAGGGTGAGATTTTCCGGGTTGGGCATATGGGCTACTGCTCTCCTTTAGATGTGTTACAAACCATTACTGCCATCGAAGTGGGGCTCGTCCGTCTGGGCGTGAACATCAAACTGGGTAAAGGAACACAAGCTGCAGAGGAGGTTCTTGTCCATGACCTATAAAGTACTTGTCAGCGACCCCGTCAGTGAAGAGGGGTTAAACATTTTAAAAGAAGCACCTCAAGTGCAAGTGGATATACAAACAGGCCTGAATGAACAGGAGCTGGCCGGCATCATCGGTCAATATGACGCCTTGATTGTACGCAGCGGGACCCAGGTCACAGCCAGCATTATTGAGCGGGCCGACCGTTTGAAAGTGATTGGCCGGGCTGGCGTCGGGGTGGACAACATTGACCTCCCTTCTGCTACGGCCAAGGGAATCATGGTGGTCAATGCTCCCGATGGCAATACCATTTCTACCGCAGAGCACACCTTTTCCATGCTCATGGCCCTGGCCCGCCGCATTCCCCAGGCTTATCTCAAGTTAAAACAACATGTCTGGGACCGCAAATCCTTTGTGGGGGTGGAGCTGAATAAGAAAACCCTGGGCATTATTGGCCTGGGACGCATTGGTACGGAAGTGGCCAAACGGGCCAAGGCATTTAACATGACAGTGATGGCTTATGATCCCTACCTGACCCCCGAGAAGGCCGAGAAGCTGGGCATTCAGTACGGACAGTTGACAGATGTGCTGGCCACAGCTGACTTCATCACGGTTCATACCCCGCTCTTAAAAGAAACGCGGCATATGATCAGCCATGATCAGTTCAGACAAATGAAAGACGGCGTTTATATATTAAATTGTGCCCGGGGGGGCATTATTGACGAAGACGCCCTCTATGAAGCCATCACTAACGGTAAAGTGGCCGGTGCAGCATTGGATGTGTTTGAGGAAGAACCGGCCACCCATCACCGCCTGCTGGAACTGGATCAGGTGATTGCCACACCTCATTTGGGGGCCAGTACCGAAGAAGCTCAGAAAAACGTGGCCATCGATGTTTGCCACGAAGTGTTAAATGCCCTTGAGGGCCAGCCTGTTAAAAATGCCGTCAATCTGCCCTCTATTCCGGCTCATGTGCTTAAGAAAGTAGAGCCTTACTTCCTGCTTAGCGAACGATTAGGCTCGTTTGTAGCCCAGGCGGCTGTGGGTGCGATCAAGGAGATTCAGATCTCCTATGCCGGTGAGTTGACTGAGCTGGATGTCAGTCCGTTAACCCGCAACGTCATTAAAGGGGTACTCTCCTACCACCTTGGCTTGCAGGTCAATGACGTGAATGCACCATACCTGGCCAAACAGCGGGAGGTTAAAATCAATGAGCAAAAAACCTCCTCCAGCGGCGGTTTTACCAATGTGCTGGAAGTCAAACTGGTCACCACCCAGGAAACGAAGCGCGTAGCAGGAACCTTATTAAATGGCTATGGCCCGCGCATTGTCAAAGTAGATCAGTATTCTATCGATGTGGAGCCCAAAGGCCATCTTGTGTATATCCGGCACTATGACCGCCCCGGTGTCATTGGCCGGGTAGGCACCCTGCTTGGCAGCCATGATGTCAATATTGCCACCATGCAAGTGGGACGGTCCGATGTGGGCGGCGACGCCATTATGATACTCACGGTGGACAAACAGGTCTCCAAAGACGTGCTTGATCAGTTAAGCGACTTGCCAGAAATCAAGTCCGTCATCGAAGTGGATCTCTAAACCATACACATATGAAATCCCTTTCCACAATGAAAAGCCCTCCCCTTGCCCAAAATTACTGGACACAAAAGGGGGAGGGCTTATTTAAGCTCTATGAACGGATCACATTCCAATCTCTATGGCTTGAACGCACCTGCTATGCTTAAACTCTGTGTTTAAATGATGTTTTCCTGTTTCACCAGCTGTACAAAATGATATAAAATTCTGGCTGTCATGCCCCAAATCACATAGCCATGATATTGATAAAAATACTCTGGAATATAACTTTGGCGCCATTTATAATTTTTTCCGTTTTCGATTAACTCATAGGGAAAGTCCTCTGGCGGCTCCAGCTTAACTGTCACATCGTACCGCTCAGGTTGTGTTTGCAGAAAATAAGCGAGCGGAACTGAAAAAACTTCTTCCACCTCATTTGAATCAGGGGACAGGACAGCCCGATCATCAATTTTCCCCACGAACGGATAGATGTGGCTGTGATAATGAGTAACAAGCACATCCAATGGAGCCAAAATATCCACGTGTTCCCTGTTGATCCCCAGTTCTTCACACGTTTCACGCAGGGCTGTTTGGCACGGGTCAGCGTCCTCTTTCTCCACTCGCCCTCCTGGAAAACAAATATCTCCCGGCTGGCTCTTTAGATGCGCGGCCCGTTTTTCAAATAAAATGTGCCATGCTTCCTTCCTGTACAGCAGGGGAACCAGCACGGCAGCCTTGACGGCCTGTTCATGGCCTAAAACTTGAACCTGTCGCTCTCTTAATTGTCTAAACCTGTCCAACATTTCCTTGTGCAAACCATACAACTCCTTTTTACCGGAAAAAACGTCCTGCTATAGAGAGTAATACAGAGAGGATAATACTAATAACGAGCATTGTGACAATGGGAAAGTAAAAACGCACGTTTTCTTTCTCAACCACGATGTCTCCGGGCAAGCGTCCTAATGGCAACAGACGCCCAAACAGTTGCCAAAATAAACCGATGCCGATTAGTATGACTCCCCCGATGATCAGCCACTTGGCGATCTCGTTCATGATACAGCAACTCCTTTCTTCAACGTGTTTGTTTTTTTATGGTCTAAAATTTGTCAGATAAGGAGGACACCAGACAGGTGAGCATTTTTGGCAAGCAGTGCTTCTTCATATGTCTCCTGTGTTTAGTATGGCTTTTTTTACCTGTTCTAGAGCATCACGCAGAAGAAAATCCTCTCCTGGAGGAATATGAAGGGGTTTATCTTGAAATCATTAAAAAGCGTAATGTCTTGAATGTTTATTTAAATAATCATATCATTTTCAGTTTCAAAGTAGCAACCGGACGGACAACGGCAACGACGCCGACAGGGGTTTATCAGATCGTGACCAAAGTGAAAAATCCATGGTATTTGCCTAAAAACATTGCCGGCGGTGCTCCAGAAAATCCCTTGGGAACAAGATGGATGGGGCTTAACGTAGGGCAGACATTCGGATATAAATACGGCATTCATGGAACCAATAATCCCTCCTCCATTGGCAGACATATCAGCTCCGGGTGTATCCGTATGCACAATGAAGATGTGGAATGGCTGTACGAACACATCCCCCTGGGGACGTTTGTGATTATCAAAGAAGACGAAGAAAACGATCCTTCTCCGCCTTGAATCTGACAAGTAAAAGCGCTAAGCAAAAACAAGATATCTTAAAATGGTGTCCACCGCAACTTGCGTGCCTCTTGATAACGTGCGGCCACATCCGGCCAGTTAACCACATTCCACCATTGGTCGACGTACTTGCCGCGATTGTTCTTGTATTGCAGATAGTAAGCATGCTCCCATACGTCCAGCACAAGCAGCGGAATCACGTCCCATTGGGCAAAATGCTGATGCTTCTCAGCCGCTAAAATTTCCAAACGGTGGGAGCGCGGTGACCACACCAACAGCGCCCATCCAACTCCTTCCACTTCTTTGGCCGCTTCGCTAAAGTGTTTTTTAAACTGGCGGAAACCGCCGAAATCCTGCCTGATTTGCCTGGCCAATTCTCCGCTTGGCTCACCTCCTCCCTGGGGAGACATGTTGTTCCAAAAAATGGTATGCAGATAATGGCCAGATCCGTGAAAAGCAGCTTCCCGCTCCCAATGACGAATCAGCTCAAAATTGCCGGTTCGCCGGGCTTCCGCCATTTTTTTCTCAGCCCGGTTTAGACCGTCTACATAACTTTGATGGTGTTTCTGGTGATGCAAGCGCATGATTTCTTCGTCAATGTAAGGTTCCAGTGCATTGTAGGCATAAGGCAGGGGAGGCAGCCGGTGACCTCCTATCGGAACTGGCCGTTCGCCACCCGTTTGAGTTGTCTGCTGTTCACGGCCTAAAGCAGCAGCACTTTCATCTTTCCATGGTGAATCTTCTCTTAAATGCACCTGGGCTTTAGCCTTTTCCGCCACACTGGAAGTGGACAGACCCCACATTCTTTTCGAGGACTCATATAAGTGCTGGGCCCGTTGATATAAGCTAAACATGTAATCCCGGTTATGGCCTTTGTCCACCGACAATTGAGCCTGTTTGATCTCGTGGATCAGCTCCCCTATGGCCTGGCCGGGATCATCTTGACTGTAACGGAACGGGGCTTTCTCCTCGTCAGAGGTATATGACTGTATGACATGTTGGACATGTTCCGACCACTCCAGCAGTTCCCGCAAATAATCATTGAAAACATCGTGTTCAATGTACGCCATAAACACCCTCCTAAGCAAAATCATCACTTCCATGATATGTGTCCCGCTCTAAGGAGGTGTTTGGGCACCTTTACTTACCTGCTTTTTTATTGGCCTGCCTACTTTACTATTCCCACTTAAAGACCCAGGCACTCACGGCAAAGCTGCCCACAAACCACATCAGCAGCATCACGGTTGACCACCACAATTCCCCGATCCCGTAACCCAAGTTCATCACCTGTCTTAGGGCATCTGACAGGTGGGCAATGGGGATGGCATAAACCACCGGCTGCAAAAATTCCGGCATATTGGTAATCGGAAAGAAAATGCCGCCCAAAAAGAACATGGGAAAAGACAAAAATCCGGCAATAGGCGCCGCATGTTCAGGGGTTTTGGACAACCCTGCGATAATAAAGCCAATAGACATGAACACCAAAGTCCCCAACATAATATAAAACAGAAGCACCAGCCAACTGCCGCTCATTTGGGCACCCAACAGATAAATGCCAACCAACAGTACCAACAAGGCCTGTGTACCGTTCAAAGTCATACGGGCCGTAATCTGGGCAGCAATAAATGCGGCAGATGACACTCCTGCAATTTTAAAGCGGCGCAGAATATGCCTTTCCCGCCATGATGCAATCTGGGCCGCCACACCGTTCATATTGCTGGATAGAATCATCAAGGCCACAATCCCAGGGACCAGAAAATCGAGATAGGTCAGTTCGGCCGAACGAAGTCCCCGTTTCTCATAGGTGACAATTTCTTCAAAGTGAACTAATTGCTTGTTTTGCTGGTCCAGGACCTGATCGATCAGGGCAAAACCTAACTCTGCCAAGCTTTGATCCACTTCATCATAATAGATCTTCAACGGTTCCGCGTTACCCCTTTGCTCTATACCCTGCCCGTATCCTGGGGGGACAACAATGACAAAAGACAGCTCTCCTTTTTCCAGTGCTCGATTGGCTTCTTCAACATCAACCCATTCTTCTAACCGGAGTGCATCCAAAGCCCTAAAATGCTCCTCCAGCAACAACGAGTAGGAGCTCTCATCCTGATCGATCCAGGCCGCTTTCAGCGTTGTTGTTCCTCCTCCGCCCAAAAAAAGCCCCAGTGTGATCATCAAAAACAGTGGAAAAAATGTGGTCCAAAAAATGACTGTTTTGTTCCGGGCAAACAACTTCAACTGGGCCAGTGTTAATTGCCAATAACCTCTCATTCCTCTCGCAAACTCCTCCCGGTTAAATGTAGAAAAACATCCTCCAATGTCGCCTGACGGGTCTCTAAATTGATCAGCGTCTGGCCCCTAGCATCAGCCCAGCGGATTAAGTCGGTTAACGTGTCCTGCAAGCGGGTGGTATATAATATTATCTGGTCATTCACCGTTGAGACTGCTGTCACACCCCTGAGTCCGGAAAGATCTTCCTGATGTCGGGGACACGTAAATTGAACAGCACTCTCCATTTCCAAGGAGGAAATCAAGGCACCAGGTGTGCCCAAAGCTTTGACTTGCCCCCTGTCCATAATCGCCAAGCGGTCACATAAGACATGGGCTTCCTCCATATAATGGGTGGTCAGTATAATGGTTTTACCTGCTGCTTTGAGAGCTAAAATAATATCCCACAAAGAGCGGCGGTTTTGGGGATCCAGCCCGGTTGTTGGCTCGTCCAGAAAGACCACCAGAGGATCATGAATCAAAGCAATGCCGATGGCCAGGCGCTGTTTTTGTCCCCCTGATAATGTTTTGACCAGGCTGTGGCGCTTTTCCTCCAGATTTAATTGCTTCAAATTAGTATCCACTGGTAACCGCTGTGGATAAAAACTGGCGTAGAGAGTGAGGATCTCCTCCACCTTCAGCAAATCAAACAAGGACGTGGATTGCAGTTGAACACCAATCAGAGACCGGACACGTCCCGGGTCCTTCTGAACTGAAATCCCTTTAATCAACACCTCTCCTTCGTCAGGTTCCCGCAATCCTTCCATCATTTCCAAGGTTGTTGTCTTGCCTGCACCGTTAGGTCCCAATAAGCCAAATATTTCCCCCTTTTTAACGTCAAAGCTGACTTTTTTAACTGCCTGCAGCTCACCGTAAGCTTTTGACAGGTTAAAGACACGGATCATATCTTCCATTGTTTACCATCCTATACCATCATAATAAAGGCTCTTGTCTTGCACAAGAGCCTGCCTGTTCTCAATTATACAGCGTTTTAGATAACCGTTCCACCTTTGTTGCTTTGGGCTACTTTTATCTCATGTAAATTCCATGCATTGATAAGCTACGTTTTTAAGCTTTTTTGCAAATCACTACTTATGCAAACGCTTTTCTTGTGTTAATTTATAATTCAAAGAAAAATTTTCAAAAGATATTTTTAAATAAATTGGTCCATAAGAGAAGCCATCTCCATTAAGAAAGCTGATTGAAAGGATGGAAAACAACATGAGTCAAACCGGCTGGATCGGACTTGATATCGGCACAACAGGCACTAAAGCGGTGCTGTTCTCCCAACAAGGTGAAGTCTTGGCTGAAAGTGAACGTACTTATCCATTGCATCACCCGTATCCAGGCTGGGCTGAACAGGATCCGGAGCAAATCGAACAAGCTGCCCGGGAGGTACTGAAGGGTATTGTCAGCCACTGTTCCGAGGAAGGCAGAAAGGTACAGGGCGTTGGCCTCTCCTCCGCCATGCACAGCTTGATCTGCGTGGACCGCCTTGGCCAGCCCCTCTCACCGTCCATTACCTGGGCTGATGGACGCAGCCTGGAGCAAGCGATCCGCTTAAAACAGGCCCATGAGGAACTTTATCTGAAAACGGGCACGCCTCATCATCCCATGTCACCTTTGGCCAAATTGATGTGGATGAGAGACAACCGCTACCCTGCTTATCAGCAAGCAAATGCATTTATCTCCATTAAGGAATATATCCTATTCAAATGGTTTGGCGTTTCTGTGGTGGATTACGCTATCGCTTCTGCCACAGGATTATTCAATATACACAAGCTGAATTGGGAAGAAGAGGCACTGGAGTTGGCCGGCATCTCCATCGAGCAACTTTCTCAAGCTGTCCCGCCTACCTGTGTATTGCAAGGCTTGAAAGATCCAGTTGCCCGGGATACAGGGCTTCCGGCGGATACCCCCTTTGTCATTGGGGCCAGTGACGGCCCGCTGGCCAACCTTGGGATTGGCGCCATTGATTCAGGAGAGGTGGCTGTCACAATAGGAACAAGCGGGGCGATACGCCAGCTGACACCTGCTCCCCATTTAGATAAGAAACAGGAAGTGTTTTGTTATGCCTTTACAGACGGGTGGTGGGTTATGGGGGGAGCAACGAACAACGGGGGCATCGTGTTGCGCTGGTTAAAAGACATGTTTCAAGGGGACAATCATCTTGGAGAAACAACGGCTTATGAAGAGCTTCTTGAAGCAGCCCGGCATGCTCCTCCTGGTGCCAATGGCCTGCTTTTTCTTCCTTTTATCAATGGAGAGCGGGCTCCCTATTGGGACGCTAATGCCCGAGGCACTTTCGTAGGACTGACGGGCGCTCACCAAAAAGAGGAAATAATCCGGGCCGCATTGGAAGGAGTTATTTTTAACCTGTATAGCGTAGCCCAGTCCCTGCAAAGATTGGGTGTCGGCCAGGAGACCATACTGGCCAGCGGAGGATTTGCCCGCTCACCCCTTTGGCTGCAGCTTCTGGCTGATATTTTTGGTGTCCAAGTGAAGGTACCCAAAAGTTATCAAAGCTCAGCTTGGGGGGCTGCCTGGATGGCCGCTTTTGCTTTGGGAGAGGTGGACACTCTGGAGAATATTAAACAGTCGGTCCAAATTGTCCAAACCTTTGATCCTGATATGGTCAACCATCAACATTACCAAACCCTGTACACCATTTACCGCCACGCCTATCCTGCCCTAAAAGGGGTATTTGACCAGCTTTCCGCCTATCAGCGTCAAGCAGGTAAAAATGGAAATGGCCTCATCCCCTAACTGAACAGGAACGAGGCCTGTCGTTGGTTATTTTAGTCAATCTGCAAAGTACGCAAGCGGTTGATGGCTGCTGCCAGTTCAAATTTTCGTGGAAGTGCCAGGTCACCAGGATGCTGTCCATAAAAGGGGGAAATGAAGTCCAACCCTTTTTTTTCTACCTGTCTGTATAATTGGTCAATGGCATCCGGTAAAGAGGTTTTACCCTCAGCCCATTGTTTGGCCAACATATGGATCATATTGGCAATCGCCCTGGTTTGACTGGGATCCACCAATTGTTCCACAAAGGCAAGATCGATGGTAGAGGTTCCATATTGTATGTGATGCAGTCCCTTGGCATCCACCTTTTCTTTTTTCCCTTTACGAGCATTGAAACTGCGGGGATGGGGCGTCCGGCTTATCACCTGGCCAAAGGAGGCCCCCCCTTCCTGCTGGCGGTTATTGTGCAGTGTTTCAGCTATGGAGCGGGCTTGATCCGTTGCATCATGCGGCCTGTATTCATCCATCATGATCACATGGTCCGCTTGATCAAAATAATCACCTGATCCTCCCACGACTAAAATAGTTGAAATGCCCAATTCCCTGTAAAGCTGCCTTACCTTGTCCACAAATGGGGTAATGGGTTCTTTTCCTTTATGGACAAGGCGCTGCATACGGGCATCCCTGATCATAAAATTGGTTGCACTGGTATCTTCATCAATAAGCAGAACCTTGGCCCCCATCTCTAAAACTTCCATAATATTGGCAGCCTGCGAGGTACTGCCACTGGCATCCTCTGTTGAGAAACGGGTTGTGTCTTTACCGAACGGCAAATTGGAGATAAACGGAGAAATATTAACTTTTTCCACCCTCCGGCCATCCTCAGCCCTGACCTTGCAAGCTGTGTCATCAGTGATGACAAACTCACGGCCATCCCCTTCAATATGGTTATAAACGCCCCTCTCTAATGCCTTCAGTAACGTACTCTTGCCGTGATAACCTCCACCGACGATTAAAGTGACCCCGCGAGGGATACCCATGCCGCGGATTGTTTTACCATGGGGCAGAGCAATTTCCACTTCCATTGATTGTGGAGATTTAAACGGCACTGCTTGATGTTTGGGCATGGGCCGGTTGCTGATGCCGCTTTGACGAGGCAGAATGGCGCCGTTGGCCACAAAAGCGACTAAATCATGCTCTTTTAAGTAAGCGCGGATGGCCTCTTGCTGATCACTCAACTGAATCTGTTTCACCAAGCGGGCTTCATCCAACGGAAAAAAGGCCCGGTTAACAATAGCCGGAAGAACCTGAAAAAAGATACGCTCTGCCTCTTGGCCTAAAATGCGTCTGCCTTGGGCTGGCAAACCAACTGAAAGGCGCACTTCCACCTTGTCCTTCAACACCCGGACCGCCGTCCGTTTCAATATTTCCTGACCCGGTTCGTCAATCGCCACCATCCCGCTTGTTCCTGTGCCTCTCCGCGGCGGATTCACCTGCCGTATGGCTTGTGCAGTCTCCCGGGCTAAAAAATCTTCCACTGCCGTTTGACGGAAAGACGTGTTTATCCAGTCCGGTTTGACTGAAAAATCTGAGGGGAGCAATTCAATGCGGATGCGAGAAGGGCTGGCAAAAGGATCACCTTGGACATAATCAATATGTAACCGATACCGGTCAAAGCAGTAACTCCCCTGAATATCCTTGTATGCTTTATATCCCTTTCCATTTATTCGTTTTAACTTATTGGCGAGCCGCTGCATGTTTGTTTCCTCCTCCTCTTGGTGTGTATCGGCACTATTCAGCTGTCAGTGAGTGCGCTTCTCTTCCGAATACACTCAGATTTGGCGTAGCAAAGGGTGATATTTTTCATTAATTGTAAAGTGGGCAATGTCCAGGATTTTAACTAAGTATTCCACTGGCGTTCGGGCCACTTCCCTGTACATCTTCCGTGTATATAAATGTCGTGCATTGGGCAGGGCCCTCTTCAGCTGCTGGCGGAGCTTGGTGCCTGCCGAATCAGCATCCACCAGAATGTAAACTTCCTCCCCTTCCAACACCTCAACCCATTCTTCCAGCCATTGTTTATCAAGCGTTCCATGAGTACAAATAATTTGAATGGATTCGTCAATAATATCCAACAGTCTCTGTTTATCCGTTTTACCTTCCACGATGATGATTTTATCGCCCATCTCCCTCACCCACTATCCCGTTTCCATCTATCATAGATAATTGTAACACCCCCTGTAAAGTACAAAAAGGACCCGGCACGAGTCCCCTGAAGCTCTGTTACTGTTTGACTCTTTTCATTATCATCACGATCATGCCGATCAACATCCACACCAACAACACAACAATGGTGATAGACAACCAGGATATACCTGTCATGTGCAATCCTCCTTTTAGTCTTAATATGGCCACAAATCATCAGCTTATCCTTATCAGACATCGAGGTAACAATCATTGACAGCTACGACTATAAAATTGTTCATTCAGAACACATTTTCTGATATGATAGTAACAACTAGAAAAAAGAGCAGCGGTATGATGTCAAGAGACTAATTTGTACAAAATCGCTGCTTTAACGGAGGTGTAGCGAAAAAAGGCAATAGGAAACTAAGCCCACCCTACCTAGATTTTCATATATTTCCTATGAAACTAGGAACTGGTGGGATTGGTGATGAGAGTAAGTGAATCTAAGCTCTTTGTCGGGTCACCCCTTCCGGTTCGTAAAGTCG